>NZ_JBFULU010000018.1:0-141187 GCF_054049735.1 Bradyrhizobium sp. P5_C12 | reverse complement strand
ACGCATAACCACAGGAAGTAGTTTGGCGAAGATTAGTAGTCCGGGACTCGCACCTCATCCCCACCGAAAGATCACGTGGTATGGGTCCCGGCCTTCGCCGGGACGACACCGATGATGTGGCGCGATAATCGGCGCCTCAAATATTTGCGGCGAGATCCACCAGCTCGTCGAACAGCACGCCGGTCGCTTTCAGCATCTGTTCGATCTCATCGGCCGCCTCGGCAACCGTTCGCGTCGAGGTGTCGATCACGAGTTCGGCGGCCTCGGGCCTCTCGTAGTCGTTGCCGATGCCGGTGAACGACGCCAGCGCGCCGGCGCGGGCCTTCTTGTAATGGCCCTTGGGGTCGCGCTCCTCGCACACTTGCGCGGGCGTTGCGACGTGGATCTCGCGGAACGTGGTGTCGGCGATGCGGCGCGCGGTGGCGCGGTCCTCGCGCGCCGGCGAAACCGCGGCGACGATCGCGATGTGGCCGTTACGGGCGAGGTGCGTGGCGACCTCGGCGAGCCTGCGGATGTTCTCGCTGCGATCGGCGGCGGAGAAGCCGAGATCGCTGTTGAGGCCGGCCCGCAGCGTGTCGCCATCGAGCAGGATCGGCGAGCCGCCATTGGTGAACAGCCGCCGCTCCAGCGCCTTCGCCAGCGTCGACTTGCCCGAAGCCGGCAGGCCCGTGAGCCAGACCACCGCGCCGTTGTGGCGGTAGCGCGCCGAGCGTTCGTCGGGCCGCAGCGCGGATTCCACCGGCACGATGTCGACGGGAACGGCGCGCTGGCCGGCATCGACCGACAGCACCAGACCGCCGCCGGCGATGCGGCCGGACACCTCGATCACGAGGCGGCCGGTGCGCGGATTTTCGGTGTAGGGATCGGCTGCGATTGGACTGGAGAGCGAGATGTCGATCTCGCCGACATGGTTGCGGCCGATCGCCTTGTTCTCGATGCTCGAGAGCTCGCCGGGATCGACGGCCTTCTCGATCGCGACCACGGTGGCGCGGCTTTCCTTCGGGCCGCTGCGCACCAGCAGCTGGTCGCCCTTGGCGAGCGGCTTGTCGTGCAGCCAGAAGATCCGCGCGCGCAGCCGGCGCGTCTCGCGCGGGGCGGCGGCCGTGTGCGCGATGATGTCGCCGCGTTCGATGAACAATTCGCGGTCGAGCGTGATGCCGACCGAGCGGCCCGCGCCCTGAGGTCCGGCCACCGGCGTCACCGGCCAGCTCTCGACCGTCTTGATCCTGGCGATCTTGCCGGCCGGCATGATCACGATCTCGTCGCCGGCAACCAGGCTGCCGGATTCGATGCGGCCCGCGACGATGCGGCGGTCGTCGAACTTGTAGATCGCCTGCACCGGCAGCCGCAGCGCCAGCGCTTCCAGCGGGCGCGCCGGCTCGAGCCGGTCGAGCGCCTCGACCACGGTCGGGCCCTTGTACCAGCCGATGCGGTCGGTGCGCTCGGCGACGCCGTCGCCATCACGGGCCGAGATCGGGATCACCGCCGTTGGCTTTACGCCGAGGCCTTGCAAATGCGCCGAGATCTCGTCGCTGATCTCCCTGAAACGCTCCGCGGAGAAGTCGACGCGGTCCATCTTGTTGACGACGATCGCGACCTGCTTCACGCCGAGCAGATGCAGCAGATAGCCGTGCCGCCTTGTCTGGTCGCGCACGCCCTCGAGCGCGTCGATGATCAGCACCGCGCCGTCGGCCTGCGAGGCGCCGGTGATCATGTTGCGCAGGAATTCGGCATGGCCGGGCGCGTCGATCAGGACGATGTCGCGCGAATTGGTGCGGAAGCGGATCTGCGTGGTGTCGATGGTGATGCCCTGGTCGCGCTCGGTCTGGAGCGCGTCGAGCAGGAACGACCATTCGAACGGCATGCCGCGCCGTGCGCTGACGGCTTTGAGCATGTCGAGCTTGCCGTCGGGCAGGCTGCCGGTCTCATGCAAAAGGCGGCCAACCAGCGTCGACTTGCCGTGGTCGACATGGCCGACGATGACGATGCGGACTTGCGGCCGCGTCGTGCCGTTCGGGGTGGCGGGCGAAGCCGTGGGGACGATCATGTTCATAGCCGCGTTGCGTCCTTGAGATCAGGTCCTTGAATCAGGTCCTTGGGATCAGAGATAGCCGGCGACGCGCAGGCGCTCGAAAGCGTCCTCGGTCTCGTGGTCGAGCGCGCGCCCGGCGCGCTCCGGCACCTTGGTCTGCTCGAGCTCGACCAGGATCTCGTCGATGGTCGATGCGGTCGAAGCGACCGGATTGGTGATGTCCTGATCACCCAGCGAGCGATAGCGCTTGCCGTCCTTGGCGAGATACAGCGGGATGATCGGGATGTTCTCGCGCTTGGTGTAGGCCCAGATGTCGGCCTCGGTCCAATGCAGGATCGGATGGATGCGCAAATGCGCGCCCTGCGGCGGCGAGGCGTTGAAATGGTCCCAGAACTCCGGCGGCTGGTCGCGCACGTCCCAATTGCCTTCGAGCCCGCGCGGCGAGAACACGCGCTCCTTGGCACGCGTCGCCTCCTCGTCGCGGCGGATGCCGGCGATCAGGCCGTCAAAGCCGTATTTGGCGAGCGCCAGCTTGAGGCCCTCGGTCTTGCGCGCGGCGGAACGGGCGGCCGGCGGCAGCGTTGGGTCGACGGCATCGATGGGCGGGCAGGGCTCGACACGCAGGTCGAGATCCCATTCCTTCCCGTAATGATCGCGGAAGCGATACATTTCCGGAAACTTCTTGCCGGTGTCGACATGGAGGGCCGGGAACGGCAAGCGGCCGAAGAAGGCCTTGCGCGCCAGCCAGATCATGACGTTGGAGTCCTTGCCGAGCGACCACAGCAGCGCGATCTTCTTCAACCGGGCAAAGGCCTCGCGGAAGATGTAGATGCTCTGCGCTTCGAGCTGGTCGAGATGGTCCATGCTGGGGGCAAGTTCAGCAGAAAATTCTTGCGCGCGCACGCGTCCGGTGAGCGCGGGGCTGCTCAGTCGATCAGCAGCGGAATCGTCCTTGAGAAGATGCATCTCTGCCACTTTGCGTTTGGAGGCGAAAATTCTATAGTTGCAGCGCGGGAGAGAAGAAAAAATTTTCTCTTTGCGCGCTCGAAACGAGACATATATAGAAAATAATTCCAGTCAACCCCGTATGTGGGGGAAGCGAGTATCGCATGCGGTTCTTGCCGGTGTTCCTCGATCTCAAGGCCGGTCCGGTGGTCCTCATCGGCGCGGGCGAGCTTTTGCGCGCCAAGCTGCGCGTGCTCGCGGCTGCCGGCGCGCGCCTTCGCGTGCATGCGATCGACGGCAATCGTGATCTCGGCCTCGGATCTGATGACACGGCGCAGATTGCGCTTGCCGATGGCGATCCGCTGACCGCCGACCTTTCCGGCGTGATCGCGATCGTCTGCGCCGGTGCCGGCGATGTCGGTGTTGCGATGTCGGTACGCGCCAAGGCTTTGGGCCTGCCGGTCAACGTTATGGATGATCTCGACCATTCCAGCTTCATCTTCCCGGCGATCGTCGATCGCGGCGACGTCGTGGTCGCGGTCGGCACCGGCGGCACCTCACCGGTGGTGGCGCGGCGCGTTCGCGAGAAGATCGAGGCGCTGCTGCCGGCCCGCATCGGCGAGCTCGCCGAGTTCATCGGCGGCTTCCGCAAATCCATCAACGAGCGTATCGCCGAGTTTCCGCTGCGCCGCCGTTTCTGGGAACGCGTCATCGACGGCCCGATCGGGGCCGCCGTGCTCGCCGGCCGCAAGGGCGAGGCCGAAGCGGCGCTGAAGACGATTTCCGATCCGTCCGCGTTCGCGCGCGACGACAAGCCGGAAGGCTCCGTCACGCTGGTCGGCGCCGGCCCCGGCGATCCCGATCTGCTGACCATCAAGGCGCTGCGCGCATTGCAGGATGCCGACATCGTCTTTCATGACGAGCTGGTCTCGCCGGAAATTCTCGACCGCATCCGCCGCGACACCACGCGCGTTCCGGTCGGCCGCCGCGTCGGCAAGCCCGGCATCGGCCAGGACGCCATCAACAAGCGCATGATCGAGGCGGCGCAAGCCGGCCAGCGCGTGGTGCGGCTGAAGGGCGGCGATCCCTTCGTGTTCGGCCGCGGCGGCGAAGAGATTGAAGCCTTGCGCACGGCCGGCGTCCCCTATTCGATCATTCCCGGCATCACCGCAGGCCTCGGCGGCGCCGCCGATTTCGAGGTGCCGCTGACCTACCGTCACGAGGCGACCCGTATCACCTTCCTCACCGCGCACAAGGCGCGCGATGCGGAAGCCGTGGACTGGTCGACGCTGACCGACACCAAAATGACCGTCGTGGTCTACATGGGCATGACCGCGGCACCCGCCGTGCGTGCCGGCCTGTTCGCCGCCGGCCGCTCGCCGGAAACGCCGGTCGGCGTGTTCGCGCGCGTCACGCGTCCCGATGCGCAGGGCGCGATCGGCACGCTGCGCGACCTGCCCGAGCTGGTGCGGCGGACCCATGGCGGTCCCGCCATTCTCATCATCGGCGACGTGGTCCGGCATGCCGGCTCGCTTCGCCGCGAAACACCCAAACAAATCATCTCTGACCTGCTGGATGCTGCCGAATGACCTCTCCTCTGCAACAGAAACTCAAAATCAACGGTTCCTCCGTGGTGACGGCGAACCGCACCTGGGATGGCGTTGTCGTCTACCGCACCGCTGCCAAGGGCTGGTCGGCGGACCTGGCGGACGCCGCGATCGTGAAAAACTCCGACGAGGCAAAAGCGTTGCTCGCCGAAGCCGTTGCCGATGACGTCGGCGCCATCGGTCCCTATATCGCACCGGTGCAGGTCGACGAAGCCGGCAAGATCCTGCCCGGCAATCTGCGCGAGCAGATCCGCCGCGATGGCGTGACAATCGACTTGCCGGTCTGATCGCAGGTCGAGCTGTAAGGCACTTCAATCATGTACGCTTACGACGAAATCGACCGCACGCTGGTCAATGAGCGCGTCTCGGAATTCCGCGACCAGGTGCAGCGCCGCCTCTCGGGCGAGCTCACCGAAGACGAATTCAAGATGCTGCGCCTGCAGAACGGCGTCTATCTTCAGCTGCACGCCTACATGTTCCGCGTCGCGATCCCCTACGGGACGCTGGCGTCGAACCAGTTGCGGGCGCTTGCCCATGTCGCGCGCAAATATGACCGCGGCTACGGCCATTTCACCACGCGGCAGAACATCCAGTTCAACTGGATCAAGCTGTCGGACCTGCCGGATGCGCTCGCCGATCTCGCCGAGGTCGGCATCCATGCGATGCAGACCTCCGGCAACAACATGCGCAACGTCACCTCGGACCAGTGGGCCGGCGTCGCGCCCGGCGAGATCGAGGATCCCCGCATCTGGTCGGAGCTGATCCGCCAGCACACCACGCTGCATCCGGAATTCTCGTTCCTGCCGCGCAAGTTCAAGATCGCGATCACCGCGTCGGACCACGACCGCGCCGCGATCAAGGTTCACGACATCGGCCTGCGTCTGATCAAGAACGAGAAGGGCGAGACCGGCTTCGAGGTGCTGGTCGGCGGCGGTCTCGGCCGCACGCCGTTCATCGGCAAGACCATCAAGCACTTCGTCCATGGCCGTGATCTGCTCAGCTATATCGAGGCCATCCTGCGCGTCTACAACCAGTATGGACGCCGCGACAACATCTACAAGGCGCGCATCAAGATTTTGGTGCACGAGCTCGGCATCGAGAAATTCTCGCGCGAGGTCGAGGAAGAGTGGCAGCAAATCCGCAATTCCTCGCTCCAGATCGACGACGAGGTGATCGAGGACATCCGCTCGCGCTTCATCTATCCCGCTTACGAGAAGCTGCCGCACATGCCGGACGAGCTGCGGCAGGCCGCGGCTGATCCCGGCTTCGAGGCCTGGCGCAAGAACTCGGTCGCCGCGCACAAGAACCCCGGCTATTCCATCGTCACGATCTCGCTGAAGCCGATCGGAGCGCCTCCCGGCGATGCCACGGCCGAGCAGATGGATGCGCTCGCCGATCTCGCCGACAAATATTCCTTCGGTGAGATCCGCGTCGGCCACGAGCAGAACCTCGCGCTGCCGCACGTCGCCAAGCGCGACCTGCCGGCGCTGTGGAAGGCGCTCGACAAGCTCGGGCTCGCCACGCCGAACGTCAACCTGATCACCGACATCATCGCCTGCCCGGGTCTCGACTATTGCTCGCTGGCAAATGCGCGCTCGATCCCGATCGCTCAGGAATTGACGCGGCGGTTCGCCAACCACGAGCTGGCCAACCTGATCGGCCGTCTCCACATCAACATCTCCGGCTGCATCAACGCCTGCGGCCATCACCATGTCGGCCATATCGGCATTCTCGGCGTCGAGAAGAACGGCGAGGAGGTCTACCAGATCACGATCGGCGGCCGTGCCGACGAGAGTGCCGCGCTCGGCAATCTGATCGGCCCCGGCGTCAAGTTCGACGAGGTCGCGGACGTCATCGAGGATATCGTGGAAGCCTATCTCGCGCTGCGCGAGCGGCCGGAGGAGCTGTTCGTCGACACCGTGAAGCGCCTCGGCGTCGAACCCTTCAAGGAGCGCGTCTATGCCACTCGTTAACGGCGGAAAGATCGCCGACGACAGCTTCGTCAAGCTCGCCGTCGACACGCCGCTGCCCGAGGGCGGCGACATCCTGGTACCGGCTGAGCGCTTTTTGGCCGACGCGGAAGCGTTGCTCAAGCGCGGCGGCAAAATCGGCGTGATCTGGCCGAACAATCGCGACATCGCCGAGCTCGTGCCTCATCTCGGCAAGATTGCCGTCGTCGCGCTGGTGTTCCCGAGCTTCCGCGACGGACGTGCCTACAGCCAGGCGCGGCTGCTGCGCGAGCGCTACAATTATCGTGGCGAGCTGCGGGCCACCGGCCAGGTGCTGCGCGACCAGTTCGTGTTCATGCTGCGCGCCGGCTTCGATGCCTTCGAGGTCAAGAAGCAGGCCGACGCGGAAGCCTTCATGCAGACCGCGAAGCGCTATTCGGTGTTCTACCAGCCGACCGGCGACGGCCGGATCACCGCGCTGCACCGGCGCATGCAGCTGCGGCACTCCGAGGGTGTCGGCACGTGAACGCAGTCGCACCTCAGGTTTCAAAGCTCTCTGAGCGGCCCTCGGCGGCGGAGCTCGACCGCGCGCTGCGCGATGCCTCGCCCGCGGAGATCATCGCCGCGGCCCTGAAGACGGTCGGCCGCGACAAGCTTGCGTTGGTGTCCTCCTTCGGCACGGAATCGGCGACGCTGCTCAAGGTGATGGCGGATGTCGATCCGGCGATCCCGGTGGTCTTCCTCGACACCGGCTGGCTGTTCGAGGAGACGCTGGCCTATCGCGACACGCTGATCGCGACGCTGGGCCTGACGGACGTCCGTTCGATCAAGCCGGCCGAGGAGACGCTGTCGCGCGATGATCCCGACCGCGACCTCTGGTTCTCCGATCCCGACGCCTGCTGCCGCATTCGTAAAGTGGAGCCGCTGGCGCGTGCGCTGAAACCGTTCGCGGCCTGGATCAACGGCCGCAAGCGTTTCCAGGGCAGTGCGCGCGCCGACATTGCAGTCGTCGAGGACGACGGCGCGCGGTTGAAATTCAATCCCTTCGCCAATGTCTCGCGCGAGGAACTCGAGGCGATTTTCGTCCGCGCCAAATTGCCGCGCCATCCGCTGGTGCAGTCCGGTTTCCTGTCGGTTGGGTGTATGCCTTGCACGAGCAGAACGGCCGAAGGCGAGGACGCGCGTGCCGGTCGTTGGCGTGGCCGGGCCAAGACAGAATGCGGCATTCACACGATGAAGAGTTCGTAGCACAATCGGGCTACATCGCCGCAAACAAGAAAATCCGGTTCCGTTGACTTAGGAGCGTTTCGACCCGAGTTATGCCTGCGTGCCATCGACGACATTGATGTCGTCGAGGTGAATGGAGATGGACATGATGCGCCGTATCGTTCCGCTCGCGGCAGGCCTCCTGGTGACGGGTTTGTTGGCAAGCTCGGCTTTCGCCGCCGACATCAACCTGTTGAACGTGTCGTACGATCCGACGCGCGAGCTCTATGGCGAATTCAACAAGGCGTTCGCGAATGCCTATCAGAAGGAGACCGGCAAGAGCGTCGAGATCAAGCAGTCGCATGGCGGCAGCGGATCGCAAGCCCGTAGCGTGATCGACGGATTGCAGGCCGATGTGGTGACGCTCGCGCTCGCCTATGACATCGACGCCATCGCGGGCAAGGGTCTCACCGCGGCCGATTGGCAGAAGCGGCTGCCGCAGAATTCATCACCGTACACCTCGACCATCGTGTTCCTGGTGCGTAAGGGCAATCCCAAGGGCATCAAGGACTGGGACGATCTGCTCAAGCCGGGCGTCGCCGTGATCACGCCGAACCCGAAGACGTCGGGCGGGGCGCGCTGGAACTATCTGGCGGCCTGGGGTTTCGCGCAGAAGAAATATGGCTCCGCCGACAAGGCCAAGGACTTCATCGGAAAACTCTACCAGCAGGTGCCGGTGCTCGACACCGGTGCGCGCGGTGCCACGGTGACCTTCGTCGAGCGCGGCGTCGGGGACGTGCTGCTTGCCTGGGAGAACGAGGCGTTCCTCGCCTTGAAGGAGTTTGGACCGGCGAAGTTCGAGATCGTCGCGCCGCCGCAATCGATCCTGGCCGAGCCGCCGGTCGCGATCGTCGACAAGGTTGCCGACAAAAAGGGCACGCGCAACGCCGCCGACGCCTATCTCCAGTATTGGTATACCAAGGAGGGCCAGGAGATCGCCGCGCGCAATTTTTACCGTCCGCGCGACGCCGAGATCGCCAAAAAGTACGAAAACTCCTTCGCCAAGGTCGAACTGTTCACGATCGACGACGTTTTCGGCGGCTGGACCAAGGCGCAGAGGGAACATTTTGCCGACGGCGGCGTATTCGATCAGATCTACAAGAACTGATCGGGCGCTGTCGGAGGGGCGTTAGCAGGGGGCCTGGTGACCGTAATCGCAGCACGACGCCGGACATTGCCGGGCTTCGGTCTCACGATGGGACTGACGCTGTCCTGGCTGTCCGTCATCATCCTGATTCCGCTCGCCGGCCTGTTCCTGCGCACGCTCGAGCTCAGCCCGGAGCAGCTCTGGGCCATCCTCTCCAGCCGCCGCACCCTGAACGCATTGCGCGTCTCCTTCGGCCTCGCCTTCGCGGCGGCCTGCGTCAATCTGGTGATGGGCAGCATCATCGTCTGGGCGCTGGTGCGCTACCGCTTCCCTGGCCGGCGGCTGTTTGACGCCATCGTCGACGTTCCCTTCGCGCTGCCGACGGCGGTGGCCGGTGTCGCCTTGACCGCGCTGTTCGCCGAGAAGGGCTGGCTGGGCGCGCCGCTGGCGGCGCTCGGCATCAAGGTGGCGTTCACGCCGGTCGGCATCTTCGTCGCCATGATCTTCATCGGCATCCCCTTCGTGGTGCGCACCGTGCAGCCGGTGCTCCAGGATCTCGATCCCGAGATCGAGGAGGCCGCCGGCAGCCTGGGCGCGAGCCGCTGGCAGACCATCATTCGCGTGATCCTGCCCTCGCTCGCGCCGGCGCTGCTCACGGGCCTCGCGCTCGCCTTCGCGCGCGCCGTCGGTGAATACGGCTCGGTGATCTTCATCGCCGGCAATCTGCCCAACGTGTCCGAGATCGCGCCGCTCTTGATCGTGATCCGGCTGTCCGAGTTCCGCTACGCCGACGCGACCGCCATCGCGGTGGTCATGCTCGTCGTCTCCTTCGTCATCATCTTCGCCGTCAACCGGCTCCAGCGCTGGGCGCGGAGCCGGGTCCCGGCGCGTTGAGGGGGATGCGATGACGATGCAGATCGCAGATTCCGTTTCGCTCTCCCCGCCCGATGCGAAGGCGCGTGCGCACGCGGCGGCGGCGCGCGACAATTTGCGCACCGAGCCGAGGGCGGTGCGCATCGTCATCATCACGCTGGCGGTGCTGTTCCTCTCGGTCTTCGTCGTGCTGCCATTGGTGGTCGTGTTCGCGCAGGCCTTCTCGAAGGGGATCCTGGCCTATCTCGCCGCGCTGGCCGAGCCGGAGGCACTGGCTGCGATCAGGCTGACGCTGCTGGTTGCGGCGATCTCGGTCGGCCTCAATCTGGTGTTCGGCCTCGTCGCCGCCTGGGCCATCGCCAAGTTCGACTTCAAGGGCAAGACCTTCCTGATCACGCTGATCGACCTGCCGTTCTCGGTGAGCCCGGTGATCTCGGGCCTCGTCTTCGTGCTGCTGTTCGGCGCGCAGGGTTATTTCGGCGGCTGGCTGCGCGATCACGACATCCAGATCCTGTTCGCGGTGCCCGGCATCGCGCTCGCCACCACCTTCGTGACCTTCCCCTTCGTGGCGCGCGCGCTGATCCCCCTGATGCAGGAGCAGGGCACGCAGGAAGAGGAGGCCGCGATCTCGCTCGGCGCCTCCGGCCTCCAGACCTTCTTCCGCGTCACGCTGCCCAACATCAAATGGGGCGTGCTCTACGGCGTCCTGCTCTGCAACGCGCGCGCGATGGGCGAGTTCGGCGCGGTCTCGGTCGTCTCCGGCCACATCCGCGGCGAGACCAACACCATGCCGCTGCTGGTCGAGATCCTCTACAACGAATACCAGTTCGTCGCCGCCTTCGCGATCGCCTCGCTGCTGGCGATGCTGGCGCTGATCACGCTGATCGCCAAGACCGTTCTCGAACGCCATCTGGACGAAGGACACGACCGCCGTGACCATTGAAGTCAGGAATCTCGTCAAGAAATTCGGCAGCTTCGCAGCCCTCGACGGCGTCGACCTCAAGGTCGACAACGGCGAGTTGCTGGCGCTGCTCGGGCCGTCGGGCTCGGGCAAGACCACGCTGCTGCGGATCATCGCCGGTCTCGACTGGCCGGATTCCGGCGAGGTCGCGTTCAACGGCGAGGACGCGCTGGCGCAGGGCGCGCGCGAGCGCCATGTCGGCTTCGTGTTCCAGCATTACGCGCTGTTCCGCCACATGACGGTGTTCGAGAACGTCGCCTTCGGCCTGCGCGTGCAGCCGCGCGCGGTCCGCAAGGACGAGGCCGCGATCCGTGCGCGTGTCAAGGAGCTGCTCGATCTCGTGCAGCTCGACTGGCTCGCCGACCGTTATCCGAGCCAGCTCTCCGGCGGCCAGCGCCAGCGCATTGCGCTGGCGCGCGCGCTTGCGATCGAGCCGCGCATCCTGCTGCTCGACGAGCCGTTCGGCGCGCTCGACGCCAAGGTGCGCAAGGAGCTGCGCAAATGGCTGCGCTCGCTGCATCATGAGATCAACGTCACCTCGATCTTCGTCACCCACGACCAGGAGGAGGCACTGGAAGTCGCCAACCGCGTCGTGGTGATGGACAAGGGCAGGATCGAGCAGATCGGCTCGCCCGATGACGTCTATGAAAGCCCGGCGACCGCCTTCGTCCACGGCTTCATCGGCGAATCCATCGAGCTTCCGGTCCAGATCGCGGACGGCGTGGTCCGGCTCGGCGACCGGCCGCTCGCCCTTGCGGCAGACGGCCTTGCGCCTGGCGCGTCAAAACTGTTCGTGCGGCGACATGACATGCTGGTTGGCCCGCCCGGCAGCGGCGCCTTCGAGGGCGCCGTGCAGCACGTCCGGAATTTCGGCCCCGTGCAGCGGGCTGAGGTCGCTCTGTCCGGCGGCCAGACCATCGAGATCGACGCCCCGCGCGGCAGGGAACTGCGCACCGGAGACAGGATTGGCCTCGAGCCTCGCCGCTACCGGATATTTGCGGGCTAACTCACCGTCATTCCGGGGCGATGCGAAGCATCGAACCCGGAATCTCGAGGTTGTGGCACGAGATTCCGGGTTCGCGCTGGCGCGCGCCCCGCAATGACTTGCTTCGATTTTCCTCAAAATTCACCTTTCAGCCACGGTTGGTATGCAACAACGGCCCCTCATCTGGGGGCTCTGATTCATGCGCGCTGCGGCCGCAATACTCATCACTTTGCTGCTCGCCGGCTGCGCCGGCAACGAAGCGCCGGTACAGCAGCCGTCCATGTATGCCGACATGGCAGTCCCGGGCGCCAAGCTCGATGCGCCGGCGGCCGCGGTGATGATCTCGCAATACCGCCAGAACAACGGCCTCGGCACCGTCGTGATCGATCCCGATTTGATGCGGCTTGCGGAATCCCAGTCCCAGGCCATGGCGGCGGCCAACAAGATGGACCACGACGTCCGCGCGCCCCTGGCCAAGCGCCTCAGTGCCGGCGGCTATCCGGCCAGCGTGGCGGTCGAGAACGTCTCGGCCGGCTATCATACGCTGGCGGAAGCGTTTTCCGGCTGGCGCGACTCGCCTCCGCATCGCGCCAATATGCTCAAGAACGGTGTCACAAAATTGGGCATAGCGGCGGGCTATGCTCCCGGTACCAAATACAAGGTGTTCTGGACCATGATCCTGGCGTCGACCGAGCCGCGATAAGCCAGACTTGATCCCGGGATACATTGACGCCGCGGCGAACTGTCGCCACGGTCGCTCGTCATCTGCTATTGTTCCCGCATGACCAATTACACCAGTCCGGAATCCGCCAGCGTCCCCGCGAATGCGCAACGTGTCCTGGTGTTGCAGGGCGGCGGCGCGCTCGGCTCCTATCAGGCCGGCGCCTATCAAGCCCTGTGCGGCTATGGCTTCGAGCCTGAATGGGTCGCCGGCATCTCGATCGGGGCGGTCAACGCCGCCATCATCGCCGGCAACGAGGGGCACACCCGCGTCAAGCGGCTCAAGGAATTCTGGGAGATGGTCTCGGCTCCGGTGCCGTGGAAGCCGATCGGCAAGAGCGACCACAGCCGCGAGCTGTTCAATTCGACCAGCGCCGCGCTGATTGCCACCTTCGGCGTGCCCGGCTTCTTCGTCCCGCGCGTCCCGCCCGCGCCGATGTGGCCGCCGGGCCATCCCGAGGCGGAGAGCTATTACGACACCGCGCCGCTGAAGAAGACGCTGGAGCGTCTGGTCGATTTCGACCGCATCAACGATCTGAAGACGCGCTTCTCCGTCGGCGCCGTCGGCGTCACCTCCGGCAACTTCAAATATTTCGACAATTACGAGTTCAGGAAACTCGGCAAGAAGATCGGTCCCGAGCACATCATGGCCTCCGGCGCATTGCCGCCGGGCTTTCCGTCCGTCGTCATCGACGGCGAGCACTACTGGGACGGCGGCATCGCCTCCAACACGCCGCTCGATTACGTGCTCGATGCCGAGGTGGTTCGCGACATGCTGATCTTCCAGGTCGATCTGTTCAGCGCCCGCGGCGACCTGCCGAATTCGCTGCTCGAAGCCACCGAGCGCGAGAAGGACATCCGCTTTTCCAGCCGCACCCGAATGAATACCGACAAGAACAGGCAGCTGCACAACGCGCGCAGGGCCGTGCGCGACCTGATCGGTAAATTGCCGGACTATCTGAAGAACGATCCGTCCGTCGAATACCTCGCCAAGGCGGCGCGCGAAAGCACCGTGACCGTGGTGCACCTGATCTATCGCAGCAAGAACTACGAATCCTCGTCCAAGGATTACGACTTCTCGCATGTCGCGATGGTCGAGCATTGGGAAGCCGGCGTGCGCGACGTGCATCTGTCGATGCGCCACAAGGATTGGCTCGAGCGGCCGCAATCCGACGAGACCATGGTGACCTACGATCTCACGGGGGACGTTACCGCGCCCCCGGCAAAAAGGAGCGAATGATATGGGTAGTCTGTCAGGCAAGAACGCCGTCGTGACCGGATCGACCAGCGGCATCGGTCTCGCCTATGCGCGCGCCTTCGCGGCCGCCGGGGCCAACGTCGTCATCAACGGCTTCGGCTCGCCGGAGGACATCGAGAAGGAACGCGCGAAGATCGAGTCCGATTTTGGCGTGAAGGCGATCTATTCGCCCGCCGACATGACCAAGCCCGCCGAGATCGCCGGGATGATCGCGCTTGGCGAAAAGACTTTCGGCTCGGTCGATGTCCTCGTCAACAATGCCGGCATCCAGTTCGTCTCGCCGATCGAGGAATTCCCGGTCGAGAAGTGGGACCAGATCATCGCGATCAACCTGTCGTCGGCCTTCCACGCCATCCGCGCCGCGGTGCCCGGCATGAAGAAGAAGGGCTGGGGCCGCATCATCAACACGGCGTCCGCGCACTCGCTGGTCGCCTCGCCCTTCAAGTCGGCCTACGTCTCGGCCAAGCACGGCATTGCCGGCCTCACCAAGACGGTGGCGCTGGAGGTTGCGACCCACAAGATCACCTGCAACTGCATCAGCCCGGGCTATGTCTGGACGCCGCTGGTGGAGAAGCAGATCCCCGATACGATGAAGGCGCGCAATCTGACCCGCGAGCAGGTCATCAACGACGTGCTGCTCGACGCGCAGCCGACCAAGGAGTTCGTCACCTCCGAGCAGGTCGCGGCGCTGGCGCTGTTCCTGTGCGGCGACGACGCCGCGCAGATCACCGGCACCAACCTCTCGATCGACGGCGGCTGGACCGCGGAGTAGGGCTCCAGGCCGTAGGGTGGGCAAAGGCGCGTGAGCGCCGTGCCCACCATACTTCCGCGATTGAGGAGAAGCGGCGGGCACGCTTCGCTTTGCCCACCCTACGATCTGGTCGGGCGATGACAGCAAGAGCGGCGAGCCGCTTTTCGCTCAATGCGTCCACGCCAGAGCGGTCACGATCGCGGACGACAGGTTCAATTCCGTGAACATGATCTTGCCGGCCACCACGAACAGGACGCTGGCCAGCGCGAGGCGGAGCACGGTCTCCGGCACGCGCGTTGCGCTGTAGCTGCCGATGATGATGCCCGGCAGCGAGCCCAGCAGCAGCACGCCCATGAGGGCCCAATCGACGTCGCCAAGCGCCCAGTGTCCGGTGCCCGCGACCAGCGTCAGCGGCACCGCGTGCGCGATGTCGGAGCCGACGATGGTTGCCATCGGCAGGCGCGGGTAGAGCAGCAGCAGCACGGTCACGCCGACCGCGCCGGCACCCACCGACGAAATCGACACCAGCACACCGAGAATGACGCCGGTGACGACGGTTGCGATCGCCGTCTTGCGCTCGTCGACCTGCTCCAGGCGCCGGCGATAGCGCTCCATGATGGCCTTGCGAAAGATCAGCGAGGTCGCGGTCAGCACCAGGGCAAAGCACAGCACCAGATTGACCAGGCTGCGCTCGGTATCGCTCTTGAGATCGAGCTTCCACAGCACGAGAAGCGTCAAGGCGCTCGCAGGGATGCTGCCGCAGGCAAGCCGCAGCACGGCGGGCCAGTGTATGCTGCGCGACCAGCCATGCACGACGCTGCCGCCCGCCTTGGTGCCGGCGGCGTAGAGCAGATCGGTCCCGACCGCGGTGGAGGGATGGATGCCGAACAGCAGGATCAGCAGCGGCGTCATCAACGATCCGCCACCCACGCCGGTCATCCCGACAAGCAGGCCGACGCCGAATCCCGAGGCGACGTAAAGCGGATCAATCATCTCTGGGGAATCTTAGGTTCATCTGGTCAGTCAGGCAATATGACGTAGAATAAACTTTCCCTGAGACGCAACCGTCTGGACCGAATAAGAAAAATCTTGCTTTCGGCCGAGGCCGGGCAGTCATTTCGCCCAAATCGCGATCATTTCGCGAAATATGTGTCCCGGCCGGACGTTCGCGCGGATCAGGCGCCGACGCCGAGGAAGTCCCGCGCCAGGTCCGGATTGGCGCTGAGCTCGGCGGACGTGCCCTCGAACACCACATGCCCGTTGTTGAGGCCGTAGACGCGGTTGGCAAAGCTGAGCGCCGCGGCGACGTTCTGCTCGACCACGATCATGGTGCGGCCTTCGCGCGCAAGGCTGGCCGCGACCGCGACCAGGTCGCGCACGATCAGCGGCGCCAGCCCTTCGAACGGCTCGTCGAGCAGGATGATGCGGGCGTCGCGGATCAGCGCGCGCGCAATCGACAGCATCTGCTGCTCGCCGCCCGACAAGGTGCGTCCCGCCGATTTGCGGCGTTCCTTCAGCCGCGGAAACACCTGGTAAATGCGCTCGAACGACCAGGCGTTGGGTGCGGTCAGGGCGGCGATGCGCAGGTTCTCCTCCACCGTCAGTCCGCCGAAGATCGCCCGCTCCTCGGGAACGAGCTGCACGCCCATATTGGCGATCGCCGACGGCGGCAGGCCGCCGATCGGCTTGCCGTCGAGCCGGATCTCGCCGCTTCTGGGCGCCAGCACGCCCATGATCGAGCGCAGCGTGGTGGTCTTGCCGGCGCCGTTGCGGCCGAGCAGCGCCACGACTTCGCCTTCCTCGACCCGGATCGACAGGTCGAACAGCACGTGGGAATCGCCGTACAGCGTGTTGATGCGGTCGACTTCAAGCAGGCTCATGTGCGTGAAGCCCTCCCAGATAGGCGTCCTGAACCTGCTGGTTGCCGCGGATCTCGTCGGGGGTGCCGTCGGCCAGCAGGCGGCCTTCGTAGAGCACGGTGATGCGCTCGGCCAGGCCGAAGATCGCGTCGAGATCGTGCTCGACGATGACGATGGTGCAGGTCCGCGCGATGTCGCGGATCAGCGCGCAGGTGGCAGCTCGCTCCGACGGGCTCATGCCGGCGAGCGGTTCGTCGAGCAGCAGCACCTTCGGGCTGGTGGCGAGCGCCATCCCGATCTCGAGCCGCCGCTTCTCGCCATAGGCCAGAATGTGGGCCGGCGTGTCGGCGCGTGCGTCGAGGTCGAGCAGCGCCATGATCGCGTCGACCTGCGCTTCCACCTGCGGCAGGCTGTCGGCAGGCCGCCACAGGTCAATGCGCAGCGGACCGCGGCTGCGCGCCAGCGCGGCGATGCGCAGGTTCTTCCGCACCGAGAGGTTCGGAAACAGCTGGTTCAACTGGTTGGACTTGGCGATGCCGAACTGCGCCGCGCGGCTGACACCGTGGCCGGTCACCTCTGCGCCGAACAGCAGCACGTCTCCCGAGGTCGGGCTGACCTCGTCGAGCAGCATCTTGAACAGCGTGCTCTTGCCGGCGCCGTTGGGGCCGATCACGGCGTGAATGGAGCCGCAGCGGACCTTGAACGAGACGCCATCGACCGCTTTCAGTCCGCCATAGTGACGCGCCAGCGCGCGCGCCTCGAGGGCAATGTCGCTGTCGCCGGTCGCGGGCGGTGGCAGTGGCAGGCCGGCGTCGTGCGTCCGGCGCGATGAGGCCGGCGCGCTCCCGGTCGCTTCGATCGCCTCGGTCACGGCCTCGGCGGCCTGTCGTGCCGCAAGGGTCCGGCGCTCGGTCCACCAATGGACAATCTCGCCGCAGATGCCGCGGCGCAGGCATACGACCAGGACGATGAAGGCGATGCCGAGCACCAGCTTCCACAGCGTGGTGAGGCCGGGAATGAGCTGGAGATTGTCGCGCAGCCACAGCCACACCGCGGCGCCGACCAGCGGCCCGATCAAGGTGTTGGCGCCGCCGACGATGGTCTGGACCACGAGCTGGCCCGACGTTTCCAGCGAGAACGCGTCGGGCGGCATGTAGCTCTGGAACGAGCCGAGCAGGCCGCCGGCAAGGCCTGCATAAAGCGCGGCGGTGACGAAGGCCGCGAGCTTGTAGGCCGGCACGTTGTGGCCGAGCATCGCGACGCGGGCGGTGTTCTCCTTGATGGCGAGCAGGATCGCGCCGACGGGCGAACGGACGATGCGGCGCGCCAGCACGTAAGCACCGAAGAAGATCACCGCGAACAACACATACATCGGCAGTCCCGCGCCGATGCGCACGGCGTGCTCGCCGAAGCCGAGCATCGGCACCGGCACGCCGGGGATGCCGTTCTCGCCGCCGGTATAATGCGACAGCGGCGAGTTCTCGATGAAGTAGGCCATCTGCCCGAAGGCGAGCGTGATCATCGTGAAGTAGATGCCGATGCGCCGCACCGCGAGCCAGCCGACGAGAAGGCCGAATGCGCCCGCCGCTATCGTGCCGGCGGCAAGCGCCAGCCAGACGCTGCTCAACGCGCCGGAAACCAGCAGATAGGCCGTGACGAAGCCGCCGACGCCGTAGAACGCGGCCTGCCCGAACGACAACAGGCCGGCCAGCCCGAACAGGATGTCGAAGCCGAGCCCGATCAGGCCCCAATTCAACACCCGCGTCAGCAGGTCGATCGAAAAGCCAAGATGGGGAAACGCCACCGGTGCCGTGACCAGGGTGAAGAGAACCGCGAGCTCCGGAGCGTGGCTCCGAGCCAGGCCGGACCGCGCCTTGCTCATACCCGTCCTTCCGACCCGAACAGGCCCTGCGGCCGCAGCACCAGCAACAGCGCCATCAGCGCATACAGCATCACCTCCGAATAGGAGGAATTGAACGCGCTGGTCAGGCTGATGATCTCGCCGGCGATCAGGCCGCCGACCACGGCGCCCGGGAACGAGCCGAGGCCGCCGAGCACGATCACGACGAACGATTGCGCCATGAAGTTCGCGCCCATGTCCGGCGTCACCGCCACCACCGGGGCGTACAGCATCCCGGCGAGGCCCACCGCCACGACGCCGATCGCGAACACCAGCAGGGAGGTGCGCCGCAGATTGATGCCGAGGATGCCGACCATGCGCGGGTTCTCGATCCCGGCCCGGACCACCAGACCCATCGAGGTCCGATAGAGCACGAGGTAGAGGCCGAGCAGCAGCATGGCGATGATGGCGATGAGCTGGAGACGGTAGGTCGGATAGATCAGGAAACCGAGCTGGGTGGCGCCCTGTCCCCAGGACGGGGTCGGCACGCGCTGCGCGTTGCCGCCGAAGACGGCGCGAACGCACTCCACCAGCACGATGCCGATGCCGTAGGTGACGAGGATCTGGTCCTCATGCGGACGGTCGTAGAACAGGCGGACGATCAAACGCTCGAGCAGGACGCCGAGCACCAGCATGAAGCCGCAGCCGATGGCGATCGCGAGCAGGAACGACTGCGTGTATTGCAGCATGACGAAGGCGGCATAGGCGCCCACGGCGAACAGCGCGCCATGCGCGAAGTTCAGCACGCCGAGCGTGCCCAGGATGATGGTCAGGCCGCTGCTGACGAGCGCCAGCAGCGAACCGAGGGCGAGGCCGTTGAAGGCCTGCGAGGCGAGGGCGGGCCAGCTCGGCATCGGGGCGGCTCAGATATAGGGGCCGAGCTTGCAGCCGAACGCGTCCGGCGGATTCATCACGCTCTCGCCGTCGGCGACGTCGACGATCTCGTAATAATCCTCCGGATTCTTCATCTCGGCCGGCGCCTTGCCGCGCAGGATCGGGATCGGGCGCACCATCTGGTGATCCTCGGCGCGGAAGTACACCTTGCCGATCGTGGTCTCGTAAGGCTGTGATTTCGAGTCTTCCATCGCCTTGATGATCTCGACGGGATTGAAGCTCTTGGCGCGCTCCACCGTGAGTGCCCAGAGATAGGTCTGCATGTAGCCGATATGGGCGCCCCAGCGCGGATGATACTTGTTCTGCGCGACGAACGCGTCGACGAAGCCCTTCGCGAGCGGATAGCGGTCCGACAGCGTCCACCAGAAGTCGCAGCTGCCATAAACGCCCTGCATGATCTCGGCGCCGAGCTCCTTGTCCTGGAACGACGACAGATTCGGCACCACCAGCTTCATGCGCTTCAGCACGCCGAACTGCTCGGCCTGCTTGGTCGAGGCAACCGCATCGGCGCCGAAGGCGATGTTGACGAACACGTCGGCGCCGCTGTTGGCGATGTTGAGCAGCGCCGAGGAGTAATCGGTGGTTCCGAGCGGGACCACTTCCTTGGCGACCTGCTGCCAGCCCTGCTCCTTGGAGAACTTTGCGAAGCTGTCATACACCGTATGACCATAGGTGTAGTCCGGCACCAGGAAGGCGGTCTTCATGTTCTTGCCGAGCGCCTTGGCGACGACCGGCGCGAGCGCCTTCGCGGCCATGTAGGCGTTCTGCTGCGAGCGGAAGCCGTAGCGCTGGCAGTTCTTGCCGGTGATGTCGTTGGAGCCGGCGATGCCGACCATATAGAGCACCTTCTCGCGGGAGCCGAGCTCTTCGAGCGCGATGGCGCTGGCGCTCGAGACCGAGCCGGATACCATGATCGCCTTGTCGCGCTGGATGAACTGCGTGGCGCTCTGCACGTCGAGATTGGGCTTTCCCTCGGTGTCCGACACTTTGTAGCGGATCTGGCGGCCGAGCACGCCCTTGCCCTGCAATCCCCATTTCTGCGCCGCCTCGCTTCCCGCGTTGATCTGCGCGATCGCGAGTTCGTATCCGAGCTTGAGGTCGCCGCCGTCGCCGGAGAAGACACCGGTCAGCGGGATCGTCAATCCGACGAACACCGACTCCGCGGAGACGCCGTCCGGAAAGGTGCCGATGCTGGCCGGCGTCTGCGCCAGGGCTGCGCCACTTGAAAGCAAGGCGGTGCCACCCGGAAGCATCAGTCCGGCCGCGGCGCCGGCGCTTCCGAGCAGGATCTGACGACGGTCAAACTTCATGACTCACCTTCCATGTTTCATCACCGCCGGATCGGCCGGTGGATTGCGGTTGGGAACAGAGCCCGGCGAATTCACGACCCGGCATCGATCGTCGTGCGCGGCCGGGGATCGGCGGCCGCGTCGGGCGGCGTCGCCGCGTCCCCGGTGAACGCCACCGGATTGAGCCGGCGGCGATCGACGCTGAGGTCGAAAATGTCGAAGCGGTTGTAGTAGCCGACCACGTCGTGAAACTGCTTCGGCTCGACGCAACGATTGAGATCGATGTCGGCGTAGAGGATACCTTCCTCGTCGCGCAGCGCCTCGCCGATCTGCTCGCCGGTCGGATCGAGGAAGAAGGTTTCCGCGCGCGGCGTGGCATCGAGCACTGCGGCGGCGGCGGCATCGCGCGCCACCAGCATGTCGCGCGCCGCCTTGTCGAGCACGCCGGCGGTGACGAGGCCGAACACTTTCGCCTCGAAGCAATGGGCGCTGGCGCGGATCCGGGTGGCGGCTGCGATATGGTAGTTGCCGCCGGCGGCCGGCCGGCGGGTCGGCCAGACCGGCGGCCAGCTCGAGATGTGGAGTTGCTCACCCTGCGCCATCAGCGAATAGCGTGCCAGCGGGTTGGTGTTCTCGCCGCAGATCAGTTGCCCGATCTTGCCGATCCTGGTGTCGACCACGCGCAATCCTGCGCCATCGCCGCTGGCCCAGATCAGCTTCTCGTAGAAGGTCGGAACCAGCTTGCGGTGATGGTTCAGGATCTCACCGTCCTCGCCGATCAAGAGGTTGGTATTCCAGATCGCTCCGACGCTGGCMGGCGACTTCTCGCTGATGCCGATCGACACCACGATGCCGAGCGCGCGCGCTTCGTCCCGGATCGCCTTGATCTCGGGGCCGTCGACCAGCACCGACTGGTCGGCCATGCGCACGAACAGGTCGTGATTGTCGATCGGAGCCCACAGCGCAGCCCAGACCGGGAATGCCGGAATGAAGGTCTCGGAAAATGCCACGATCTCGGCGCCGGCGGCGGCTGCCTCCCGGATAAGCGAGATTGCCTTTTTTGTGGTCGCCGAGCGGTCGAGAAACACCGGCGCGGCGTGCACCGCGGCGGCCTTGAAGCGGGGAAGCATGGCTCTGTCCTTGGTTCCGGGCAGGCTAATTGGCTCCCCGGGACCCGGCTACAGACAATCCTGCAAGACGGCTTGCAGGCGGCGACAATCCGTCCCACCGTGCCGCTGCTGGCACAGCGCTTGCTGTTTGGGGGGAGCTATGCAGGAGTTCAACGCGCTCGATTGGGACGACCTCAAGGTCTTCCTTCACGCCGCCCGCGGCGGCAGCCTGGGCAGCGCCGCCAAGCGGCTGCGGGTCGATCAGTCCACCATCAGCCGCCGGATCGCGCATCTGGAAAGCGCGCTCGGCGCCGCGCTGTTCGAGCGCTCGCCGCAGGGCCTGCGCGTCAACGAAGCCGGCGAGCGCCTGCTCTGCCATGCCGAACGGATCGAAAGCGCCGTCATCGCCATGCATCAGGATGTGCAGCGCGGCGGCAGCCGGATGGCGGGCCGCGTGCGGCTCGCCACGATGGAAGGCATCGCCTCCCTCTATCTGGCATCACGCTTCGGTCGCTTGCGCCAGCGCTATCCCGACCTGACCATCGAGCTCCTGACCTCGCCGCAGGCCGTCTCGGTCAACCGGCGCGAGGCCGATCTCTTCCTGAGCTTCTTTCGTCCGCCGGGGCAGGGCATGGTGTCCGAGCAGCTCGGCAGTTTTCAGCTCGGCCTCTACGGCTCACGGGACTATCTCGCGCGCGAAGGCATGCCCGAACGGCCCGCGGAGCTGGCGCGCCACAGCTTCGTCACCTATATCGACGACCTGATCCAGCTCGACTCGGTTCGCTGGCTCGACGACATCATCCGCAATCCCCCGGTCAGCTTTCACTCCAACAGCATGATCGCGCAGATGAACGCCGCCGCCGGCGGGATCGGTCTGGTGTTGTTGCCGAGCTTTGCGGTGGCCGGCCGCGACGATCTTATCCCGGTGCTGCACGAGAAGATGTCGACGACGCGCGACGTCTGGATCAACGTCCACAGCGACCTCCAGTTCGTGCCGCGCATTCGCGCCGTGTCCGGCTTTCTCAAGGCGATGTTCAAGTCCGATCCGCTGATGCAGGCGGACACGTCAGGCCGCATGATGCTCGATGCGCTGCTGGTGGCGGACGCAGCGGTCGTTGCCTTTCAGAGCGGCTGACGCGCCGGGCCCATTCAAGTCGCGCTTCTGCCGAATGCCAGCACGTGCAGCCCCAGCCGCTGCCGCACGATCCAGAACAGCAGGATCGTCTCGAAGCTGAGCGAGATCGAGGTCGCGGCCGCGGCGCCGTGGCCGCCGAAGCGCGGCACCAGCGCGACGCAGAGCACGAGGTTCATCACGAAGGCGAGCGCGTAGGCCAGTGCGCAGATCCTCTGCTCGCCGAGCATGTTGAGCAGGCGTTCGACCGGCCCGATCGCTGACCGCACCACGAGCCCGATCGCGGCGACGAACATGATGTCGTAGCCGATCACGAATTGCGGCCCGAACAGCCAGAGCAGCGGCTTGCCGAGCGCAAGCAGCACGATGGTCGCCGCCAGCGACGGCCAGAACGTCCAGTTGATGGCGTGGGCCACATAGGCCGACAGCCGCGCCTTGTCGCCAGCTGCGTTGTATTCGGCGAAGCGATGCGCCGTCGTCGCCGACATCGCATAGTGGATGAAGGAGACCAGCGCCAGCGTCTTGACCACCGCGAAGTAGACGCCGACCTCGTCGGAGGGGCGGAATTGCTGCAGCACCAGCACGTCGGTGTAGGACAGCAGCAGGTAGAAGCTCTCGACCAGCAGGATCGGCAGCGAGACGGCGAGCCAGCCGCTTATGTCATAGGTCTTGGGACCGGGCGCGATGTGGCCGGCGAGCTTGCGGTTCAGCACGACCATCTGCCCGGTCATCGCGATCCAGACCGCGCCGGCACTCGCGACCATCGCGGCGACGGCGCCGAGATGGTAGCCGAGCAGGAAGGCAGAGGCCGTGATGCCGATGATCAGCGCCTGGCGGATGATGAATTGCGGCATCAATCCGAGCTGCATCCAGTCATGCGAGCGGGCAATGCCGTCCTGGGTGTTGGCGACGACGAAGGCGGGCAGCGTCATGCAGCCGATATAGAGCGGCAGCGCCTCGGCCGGATCGATCCAGGGCGAGAGCAGTCTGACGATGCCGGCGAGGCCGAGCGACACCAGCGTGGACACGGCAAAGGTCAGCCAGCGGCTGCCGGACAGAAAGCCGCGCAGCAGCGCATGCTCGCCCGCGGTGCGGTATTCCGGGATGATCTTCTGGGCCGAGGCCGAGAGGCCGAAATCCATCATGCTGCCGAGCAGCAGGACCCAGGTCCAGACATAGACATAGATGCCGTAGTCGGACGTCCCCATCCAGCGCGCCAGCAGAACCTGCGAAAAATAGGCAAGGCCTGCGCTGATCACGCGGATGATGAAGATGGTGCCGGCCAGCCGCCGCGTCAGCGACGCTTCGCTCGACCCGCCCGAGAGCTTGGCCCGCAGCCGCGCGATCAGCCCGGCCGGTCCGGTCGTTGCGGGTTGTGTGTCCATCACGGCCACGTCGAAAAATCCCCAGGCGTCCCACATGCTGCGGCAGCCTTCGGGACTAGCAACCATTCGTTAAGATTCGGTTGGGTGGGCGTCCCATACGCGGTGTCGCCCCCGCGAAGGCGGGGGCCCATAACCCCAGGGAAAAGTTGTTGCGCCCACTGGTAACCACGAGTCTTCGCCAAACCACTCCCTGTGGTTATGGGTCCCGGGCTCGCGCTGCGCGCGCCCCGGCACGACGCTGAATATATGGCGCCGGCAGCGCAACTCAGCTCGGGCTCATTCCAAATTTGTATTGAACTCGTACGACTTCTCCGGCCCGACCAGCGTGAACTTCAGCGCCGCGCCGTCGGGCTTGGCGCCTGGCGGCAACCCGTCGAGCTCGAACGAGAAGCGCTTCACGCCGGCCGGGCTGGGCTCGACCGGCGCCGGAATCGGCAGCGACCAGTCGGGCGTCGGCCCTTCCACGAACAGATCGACGTTGCGCGCATCCGGCGCAACCACGTCGACCAACACGTTCTTGGGCCCGTCGCGCCTGACGTCGCGGATGGTCAGCGGATTGGGATCGCCGACATTGGCGGGCTTGGGCACGGTGTCGAGCGCCGCACGCAAGTTCGCGTCCTCGGTCGAGGCGACGCTGTTGAAGCCAAGTTCGGCGCTGGCCTCGACAGGAATGCAGAGCTTCTCGCACACCGCGTAATTGATCTCGGCGCGCAAGGTCACGGGCTTGTCGGGCGCCTTGGCGACGATGCGCAAGGGCAGCACGATCTGGTCGTGATAGCCGATTGAATGGCCGCCCGCGCCGTCATCGAATTTCAGGGGCGCCGGCCACAAGACCGTCACCGCCTCGACATTGTCCGACTTCGAGAAGTCGAACCGCGGCGGAACACCGGAATCGCCGGGCGTGCGCCAGTAGGTTTTCCAGCCCTTCTGGATCTGGAAGGCGATACCGCCGAGCAGGACCGCGCCGCTGCGCGAACCCGCCAGCAACCGCACTGCGGAATGTCCGTCGCGCTGCCAGGGCGACGAATCGTCGGCGCGGGCTGCCATCGCCAGCGACGACGCAAGCAGGGTTGTTGCGACGCCCATCGCCGCACGCATGGGAACTCTGTTCAGCATGGCACGTCTTTACAGGGTCGATCCGGGGCAAACCATTGAATTGCTTGTGATGGATGCACTGGAATCCGGTGGCTGCAAGCCTTGATTTGACAGCGGCTAGGCCCGACATCAGGATAGGAATTGAAACCGGAGTGCTTCAGCGATGGCTCCCGCAGGCAAAAGGACGGGCGACAGCACCCGGAGCGCAGGCCCAGCGCTTCCCAATTCGGCCGCCTATCTCGACGGCCAGCTCCTGATCGCGATGCCCGTGATGGGCGATCCCCGCTTCGAGCGCTCGGTGATCTATCTCTGCGCCCATTCGGCGGAGGGCGCCATGGGGATCATCGTCAACCACCCGGCCGGCAGCATCGACTTCCCCGAGCTTCTGATGCAGCTTGGCATCATCAAGAAGGGCGAGCACATCAAGCTGCCGGAGAATGCCGAAAGCATGAAAGTGCTGCGCGGCGGCCCGGTCGACACCGGGCGGGGCTTCGTGCTGCACTCCAGCGATTTCTACATCGAGAACGCGACGCTCAGGATCGACGAGGGCGTCTGCCTCACCGCGACCGTCGACATCCTGCGCGCGATTGCCAATGGCTCCGGGCCGAAGCACGCCATCCTTGCACTCGGCTATGCCGGCTGGGCGCCGGGCCAGCTCGAGACCGAGATCCAGAGCAACGGCTGGCTGCATTGCGACGCGGACGCGGATCTGATCTTCGGCGACGACGTCGACGAAAAATACGGACGCGCGCTGCGCAAGATCGGCATCGATCCCGGCATGCTCTCGAACGAGGCCGGGCACGCGTAGCTCTGGCTGCGCCGCCGTCCGCTGTCGTGCCTCACCCTCCGCTGTCATGCCCCGGCTTGACCGGGGCATCCAGTACGCCGCAGCGTATCGATTCAATCACAGCCGCCTCGGAATACTGGATCGCCCGGTCAAGCCGGGCGATGCCCACGTTCGGTGTGTGAAGCGCTACTCCGCCGCCTGCTGCTGCACCGTCGGCTCGGTCCCCGCCACGGTTGCGCGGCGCATGTCGCGGGGCTGGGACTGGTCGTAGCGGCGGACGCGGTGCATGGTCTGGCGGTTGTCCCACATCACGAGGTCCTGCAGCTTCCATTTGTGGACGTAGACGAATTCCGGCTGCGTCGCGTGCTCGTTGAGGTCGCGCAGCAACAGGCGCCCCTCCGGCACGCTCATGCTGACGATCTTGCCGGCATGCGATGACAGATACAGCGACTTGCGGCGATGCACGGGATGGGTGCGCACCAGCCGTTGCAGCACCGGCTTGAACATCTCCTTCTCCTCGTCGGTATATTCGGTGAAGCCGAGCGAGCCGCGCGAATACATCAGCGAGTGCTCGCAGACGAGATCCGCGATCTCCGCCTTGGTCTCGTCGTCGAGCGCGTCATAGGCCGCGCGCATGTCGGCGAATTCGGTGTTGCCGCCCTTGGGGTTCACCACGCGCGCCGACAGCAGCGAGAATTTCGCCGGGATCGGACGGAACGAGCTGTCGGAGTGCCACAGGCAGTTGCCGAGATTGAACAGATGCGCGCGGCTGTCCTTGGCGAGCGGCTTGCCGTCCTTGCCGAGATTGGAGACGTCGTTCAGGCCGGACTGGAGCCGGTAGTCCTTTTCCTTGGTCACGGTGCCGCCGCGCGCGTCCTCGCGCTGGCCGAAATTCAGCGCGAAGGCCAGCTGTTGCTCGTCGCTGATGTCCTGGTCGTGGAACACGAGCACCGCATACTTGTCCATGGCGGCCTCGACCTCGCGGGCCTCATCCGGTGTGAGAGGCTTGCGCAGGTCGAGGCCGGAAACCTCGCCGGCAAAATGTGTCTGAAGCTGTCGGATGGCGATCGTCATGGCGTTTCTCCCGCGGACCGCGAGCGGTTGCTCCCGCTCTGTTGGTGAAAAAGCTACTCCGGCGTGTGTCGTTGTCAACGCTCGGCGCGCATGGCTCCCCCGTAGCCCGGCCGACGTAGCCCGGGTGAGCGCAGCGATACCCGGGAACGGTACACGCAAAGTCCCGGATGTCGCTTCGCTCATCCGGGCTACGATCCTTTGACTGCTCTCACGCGTTGCGTGCCATCAGGCCGCCGTCGACCGGGATCACCGCGCCGGTCAGGAAGGAGGCCGCCGGCAGGCACAGGCTCAGCGTCATATGCGCGACCTCCTCGGGGTCGCCATAGCGCCCGAGTGCGGTGCGGCGCTTGGCGTAGATCGTCTTGTGCTCCTCGGAGATGCGGTCGGTGATCCCCGTGCGGATCGGGCCCGGGCAGATGCAGTTGACGGTGATGCCTTCGCGGCCGAGCTCGACCGCGAGCGAGCGGGTCAGGCTTGCCACGCCGCCCTTCGCCGCCGAATAGGGACTGTGCAGCGCGGTGGCGCCGAGCGCCTCTGTGGAGGCGATGTTGACGATACGCGGGCTGTTCGATTTGCGTAAGTGAGGCAGCGCCGCACGGATGATGCGCGGATGCGCCGTCAGCATCACCGCGATGCCTTTCGCCCAGGCGTCCTCGTAGGTCTCGTCGTCGATCGCGACGCGCACGGAGATGCCGGCATTGTTGACGATGACGTCGAGCCCGCCGAAATGCGCCGCGACATCATTGACAACGCGCTTGATCTCGCCGCCGTCGGCAACGTCGAGCTTCCACGCCTTCGCTGAGCCGCCGCTCGCGATGGTATCTTTCGCGACGGAGAACGCGCCTTGCTCGTCATAGTCAGTGACAGCAACATTCGCGCTTTCGGCGGCGAACACGCGCGCGGTCGCGCGCCCCATGCCGCTCGCCGCACCCGTGACGAGAACGGTCAGGCCCTTTACCGACCGGCTGAGCTCTTTGAATTCGGTCATGCCGTTTCCTCGCGTCTCTTGTTTCTTGTTATGAGATTGACAAGGCTGGCATCGATCAGCAGACAGGTCAAACAAGCAAGACAAAAGGGGAGGCCGCGATGGCGAACGAGCTGGATTTCACGGGCAAGCAGGTGCTGGTGGTCGGCGGTTCCAGCGGCATCGGCAACGGCATCGCGCAAGCCTTTCGCACAAGAGGCGCACAAGTTGCGGTTTGCGGCACGCGTGCTCACGCAACGGAATATTCAACTGAGGAAGGCTCCGATCTCACCGGTCTTTCCTATGCGCAGCTCGACGTCAGCAATGCCGGTGCGATCGAAGCCTTCAAGCCGTCGTTCGACAGGCTCGATATCCTCGTGCTCGCGCAGGGCGCGGTGCTCTACCGCCGCGGCGAATTCGAGATGAGCGGCTTTCGCAAGGTCGTCGAGGTCAATTTGATGAGCCTGATGGCCTGCGCGACGCGCTTTCATTCCATGTTGCGGGACGCCAAAGGCTCGCTGATCATGGTGTCCTCGACCGCGGCCTATCATTCCACCATGGGCAATCCCGCCTACAACGCCTCGAAGACCGGCGCGGTCGGACTGACGCGGACCTTGGGCGAGGCCTGGGCCGAGGACGGCATCCGCGTCAACGGCATCGCGCCCGGCCTCGTCGATACCAAGATGACGAAGGTGACGACCGATAACCCCAAGCGGCTCGAAGGTGCGCTGTCGCGTATTCCGCTGCGGCGATTGGGCACGCCGGCCGACATGGCGGGCGCGGCCCTGTTCCTGGCGTCGCCGCTGTCGTCCTACATCATCGGCCAGACGCTCGTCGTCGATGGCGGGCTGATTCTGTAGCTGTTTCCCGTAGCCCGGATGGAGCGCAGCGTAATCCGGGGTTCTTCAAGACGGTTGGCGCTGTCCCGGATTGCGCTGCGCTCCATCCGGGCTACGCATCTCCACCCGGGCTACACTTTCGTCATGAATTGGAACTGCGCCGCGCGTGATCGGTTACTCCGGCTGACCCCCGAGGAGGACCACATGGACAAGGATCGGATTGTCGGATCGGCCAAGGAATTCGCTGGCCGCGCGGAAGGCGCTGTCGGAGATCTCGCAGGCGATGCGCAGACGCAGGCGTCGGGCAAGGCGCGGGAAGCCGCCGGCGCGGTGCAGAATCTCTACGGCCAGGCCAAGGATGCCGTGCGTGATGCCACGGACACCGCGACGAGCTATGCCAAGGACGCCTATGAGAACAGCGGCGACACCTTCCGCGATGGCACGCAGGCGCTGTCGAAGAAGGTGCAGGACAACCCGCTCGGCGCGCTGCTCGTCGCCGGCGGCATCGGCTTCGCGCTCGCGCTGCTGATGTCGCGCCCTGCGCGCCGCCCGCCGCCGCGCTGGCGCTATTAGGGCTGAGCTGCCCGTCATTCCGGGCTCGCGCTTCGCGCGCCCCGGAATGACATCCCAAATCAGAGATGCAACTACCTGAACATTTCCGCCGATCGCCCGACGTTGCCCGGCGGGCGCGGGATCGCGGGATTGGGATTCGGATTGCGCGGCCCAGGCGCCGGCGCCAATTGACGCGGCGGGGGCGGCGGAGAGCCGAAGCCGAAGAAATCCCGGAATGATGGCGTCGCCTGTGCCGGCTGCTGCTGTGGAGCCGGCGGCTTCTTCGGTGCCAGTTTTGGCGGCGCGATCGCAGCGGCAGCGCCCGGCGTACCGGGAGCAGCAGCCCCGCCGTCAGGCGTCGTCGCTGCCATCGGCGTATCGCCCTTGGCCTGCTCGCGGCCGACCTCGCGGCGCGGCCAGGCATAATCGTCGGCGCGGCCCGCGGGCGCCGCCAGCGGCTCGCCCTTCACCAGCGTCTTCGCGGCGAGCGCATCGACGGCGGCGGGACGCGTGCCCGGTCCGCCCAGCAATTGATCGGTCGAGATCGAGGCCGCAACCAGCGGCACGATCGGACCTGCCAGAGGCCGCGGCGCGGGCTTGCCGGGCTCGGCGCTGGTGTCGGGCGTCGCCGGTTCGCTCGGCAGTGCGATCGGACCGGAGCGTCCGGCAAGCAGGCGCGTGATCTCGCGCTCGACATAGTGGGCGAGCTTGCGCGCGCCGGGCTTGGTGAAATAGACGCCGTCATAGCTGCGGAGCTGGCGGATCTGGCCCTCGAAGTCCGGACCCTTCTGGAGGAAGCGGCCGGCTTCGTCGACAAAGCCGTCCCAGACATCGACATAGGTGATGCCGGCCTTGGCGGCGCCTTCGCGATAGAGCGAATCCAGGAACAGCATGTCGGCGGTGCCCTTCGGTCCGCGGATCGCGGGCAGGCCGACCCAGAGCACCGGCACGCCCTTGCTCTTGAGGACGTTGGCCAGCTCCTCGATCTTCTTGCCGTAGAGCTCGACCCAGCGCTCGTCGCGGAATTCGTAGAGGCCGTTCGGATTGCGCGCCGTCTTCTCCGGTGCGGCCGCGGGCGTATCGGCGTTGTCGGCGTCGTCCTGCGGCAGGTCGGTGTCTACAGGCTTGTCGTCGGGCTTGGCGGCGGTGTCATTGGGCTTGGCGTCGCCCGGCTTTGCTTGCGGCTTGGCGCGGGCACCCTTGTCGTTCTTCTTGTCGTCGTTCTTCTTGTCCGTCGCCTTGTCCGACTTGTCCGCGGCCGGCTCGCGGATCGCGATGCGGTCGTTGAGGCCGAGCATGACGACGATCACGTCGGGCTTCTCGGTCTCGAGGATGCCCTTCGCCGCCGCCGCCCAATCCGAGGGCTCACCCTTCGGCTGGTACTTGATCAGGCCGGACGTGGTCTTGTGCTTGCGGATCACGCCCATGTCGGGCTGCTCGGTGTAGGCGTCTTCCAGGCCGTAGGCGAGCCAGTCGGCCATGGCGTCGCCGATCACCAGCACGTTCTTGTCGGGAACGGTGTCGCGCTTGCTAGGTGCCGGCGCGCGCGAGAAATCCTGGCGCGGCGCTTGCGGCTGTTGCTGCTGGAACGGCGCGAAGAAGTCGCCGCCGAACCATCCGCCGCCACCGCCACCACCGTTCCGCGGCGGCGGTGGGGCCGCCCGCTGCGGCGGGCCGCCGAAACCGGGGAAGTTGAAGAACTGCGCCGAGGCGGGCCCCGCGATCGAGACGAGTATCGCAAGCGCCGTCCCCAGCGCGATCAACGGGCCGGTCTCGGTCAGCGCCTTGAACAGGGACTTCGGCTTCGACATGCGATCTCGGGCCAGCGCAACGGGGTCTGGGACAGGCCCCATATAATACCGGAATCAGGCCGCAAACGGGCAAATTCCATCGCCATAAATCGCGCGATGGGGCCGGCGGTCAAGGCCGATCCGCGCCAAGTCGATGGGAACGGTTACCAGCCACCGGCTGGAAGCCGGGGCGGCGCCGTGATCCACCCACCCAAGTGTGATCCATCTGACAACCTGAGTGATAGTTTCGGTATAAAATCCCCCTGTAATTGCAATTGTTCCATCTCAGCAACGCCAATTTGTGGAGTCTCAGCCATGCAGGACATGACGAAGTCGCGTGCGCAAGCGGAGAAGTTGCTCGACAAGCAAGCGGAGCAGGCCAAGGCGAAGCGGCCGCAGGGCCATGGACGTGCCGAGCGCGGTCTGGACGCGGTGGCCTACCATCCGGAGGGTTTTGGCCGGTTCGGCCGCATGTTCCCCGAACTCGCCCGTGCCCGTTTCGGCGATACGCTGCCGCAGGAGCAGGAGGTCATGAAGGCGATCGCCGCCACCATGATCAAGACCGGCGATCTCGGCGCTCCGATCGACGAGGCCGAGCCGGTGGACGAAAATCCGGCGATCAAGGCAGGCTATACCTATTTCGGCCAGTTCATCGACCACGACATCACCTTCGATCCCGCCTCCGATCTCGACCGTGACAATGATCCCAACGCAACCGAGGATTTCCGCACCGCGCGGCTCGATCTCGATTCCATCTACGGCCGCGGACCGGCGGATCAGCCCTATCTCTACAATCCGGACCTCACCATCAAGCTGGGCTTCGACAAGACGCCGGCCTACCTGAAGGGCAAGAAGCGTTTCGACGTGCAGCGTGCGCCGCGCGACGAGAGCGGCGAAGTCGACGATGCGCATCAGGATTGTCCCCGTGCCATCATCGGCGACAAGCGCAACGACGAGAACAACATCGTCGTGCAGATCCATGCGCTGTGGCAGCGATTTCACAACAAGATCATGCTCGATCTTGCCAAGCCCTCGACCGAGAAGGGAAATGAGCGTCCGGGGATCACGGGCCTTGCGGCTTTCAACACGGCGCAGCGCATCGTGCGTTGGCACTATCAATGGGTCGTGTTGCACGACTTCTTGCGGCGCATCGTCGGGGACAAGATGTTCAACGCCGTCTACAATAGCGGCAAGCCGGACATCCGGTTCTACAAGCCGGAAGCCGCGCGCTATCCGTTCATGCCCGTCGAATTCTCGGTTGCGGCCTATCGGTTCGGTCACTCGATGGTCCGGCCGAGCTATTCGCTGAGCGCGGCGATACCGCATCAGAAGACGAATTCGCTGGACCGGCTGCCGATCTTCAAGGCGAATTTCAGCTGCGACGATGTGCAGAGCCTGAACGGCTTCCGTCCGTTGCCGCCGGAATGGGGCATCGACTGGAGCTTCTTCCTGCCCGACGTGAAAAGCGATCTGCCGAAACCAACCAAGGAGCTCCCGTTCGGAAGCTTCATCCGGCCGCAGCCGGCCTATCGGATCGACTCGATGCTGGTCGACCCGCTGGCTAGTCTGCCCGATCTGCGCAACGAAAGGCCCGATCGCAGGTCTCTGCCAAGCCTGAATCTCCAGCGCGGCATAGCGCTGGGCTTGCCCAGCGGGCAGGCGGTGGCGCGGCGCATGGGGTTGACGCCGCTGACCGACGAGCAGCTCTGGATCGACGAGGGAAACCTGACGGACGAGGCCGCCGTGAAGGCACGCCGCGAGATGTTCAAGGCCAATTTCGCGCAGCTGCATGAGAATGCGCCGCTCTGGTACTACATCTTGCGCGAGGCCGAGCTGACCGATCAGGTCAAAACCTCGTTCGAGGATGACGACAAGAAGAAGCGTACGGCAAAGCTCGGCGGCAGCCGGCTGGGCGACGTCGGCGGCCGCATCGTCGCCGAGGTCCTGATCGGTCTCGTGGTCGCGGACAGCCAGTCCTATCTCGGCCAGGTCCCGAACTGGCGGCCCAAGGTGAAGGACATGTCGGCCCCGGGAGCCAGGTTCGAGCTCTCCGACGTCGTGAACTACGTCGACGCCTGAGCAACGGGAGCGGCGGCGATTTTACCGTCCGCGCAGCCGCTCCAGCGCGTCGGAGGAGGCAAATCCGTCGGCGGGCACCCCGATCGAGGCCTGGAAGTTGCGCAGCGCCTCGCGGGTCTGGCCGCCGAACTGGCCGTCCGGAGTGCCCTTGTAGAAGCCGCGCTGGGCCAGCAGCTGCTGGAGTTCCAGGCGCTCGGTGCGGGACAGCTCCCGTTCCTGCCGCGGCCAGGGCTGCACGAAGGGCTGACCGCCGCGCAGCCGGTCGGCGAAATGGCCGATCGCCAGCGCATAGGCCTCGGCCGGATTGTACTTCATGATGACGCGGTAGTTCTGCAGCATCAGGAAGCCCGGCCCCTGCGCGCCCGCCGGCGCCAGCAGATAGGCTTTCTCCGCCGGATGCGGGAAGGGCTGGCCCGCCGGGCGCTTGAGCCCGAGCTTCTCCCACTGCGCCATCGTCATCGCCTTGGCGCGATCGGCCAGCATGTAGTTGAAGCCCTGCGGCACCACGACCTCGTAACCCCAGGTCTGGCCGGTCTGCCAGCCGTCCTTTTTCAGATTGTTGGCGGTGGAGGCGATCAAATCGGTGGGATTGTCGACGACGTCACGCCTGCCGTCGCCGTCGCCGTCGACGGCAAAGCGCTTGAATGCGGTCGGCATGAACTGGGTCGGGCCGAAGGCGCCGGCCCAGGAGCCACGCAACTGTTCGGGCCGCAGATCGCCGCGGTTGAGGATTTCCAGGCCGGACAGGAATTCGTCCTTGAAATAGGCTTGGCGGCGCCCGATGCAGGCGAGCGTCGCGGTCGATTGCAGCACGCTGCGGTCGCCCATCTGCGTCGAGTAGTTGGACTCGATGCCCCAGATCGAGGCGATGATGTAGCGATCGACGCCATAGGCCTTTTCCGTGGCGTCGAACTGCGCCTTGTACTTGGCGAGGATCTCGCGGCCCTTGGCGAGCCGGTTGTCGTTCACGAGGATGTCGAGATAGTCCCAGATCGACTTGGTGAACTCCGGCTGCGAATCCATCAGGTCCATGATGCGCAGATCGGGCGCAAGCCCCGTGGTGAAGCGCTGAAAGTTCTCCTGCGTGATGCCGCGCCGTGCGGCATCGGGCCACATCGCCGCGACACAATTGTTGAAATTGGAAGCGGCCTCGCGGATCGCGGCCGCGGTCATCAGCGGATGACCGGACGCGCCGTCCTCGCCGCTCCACGGTTGCGCACCTGTCGGCGCGCCGCCGGGCGCGGGTTGTGACGGGGCCGGGTTCGGGCCGGAGAAAATGCCGCCGAACAGGTTCGACAGGCCGTTTTGCGCCTGTGCTTGCGCGCAGGCCGGCAGCAGCAAGGCGGCCGCAGCCAGCGCTACGCCGGTCACGGATCCTGCACGTTTTGCCAGCCCTGCCACTGATTGCATCATGTCCCACCTGTCCGGCCAAAAATCCGCCATCAGGAGGCCCGGTTACGGTTGCCAATAGCCTAACAAAGATGAAATTTTGGTGTCGGCCTTTTTCTCAACTCTGTGAGCGCGAGGCCCCACATCCGCCTTTGTTAGCGGCTGCAAACAAGCTAGCAAGATGCCATTGCTCCGTTCACGTCCTCAGGTATTCGATCGATCCCATGAAAATTCGCAAAGCCGTATTTCCCGTTGCCGGCCTCGGCACCCGCGTCCTGCCCGCCACCAAGGCGATGCCGAAGGAAATGCTGACCATCGTCGACAAGCCGCTGATCCAGTACGTCTATGACGAGGCGAGGGAAGCCGGCATCGAGCACTTCATCTTCGTCACCGGCCGCAACAAGAATGTCATCGAGGATCATTTCGACCGGATGTTCGAGCTCGATGCCACGCTGGCCGCGCGCGGCAAGAAGGCCGAGCAGGACATCCTGGCGCAGAACCAGCCCGACGCCGGCGCCGTCAGCTTCACCCGCCAGCAGGCGCCGCTCGGCCTCGGCCACGCGGTCTGGTGCGCGCGCGACATCGTCGGCAACGAGCCGTTCGCGGTGGTGCTGCCCGACGAGCTCGTGCTCAACTCGCCCGGCTGCCTGAAGCAGATGATCGAGACCGCCGGCAAGCTTGGCGAGAAATCCAATGTGATCGCGGTCGAGGCGGTGCCCGACCATCTCACCCATCAATACGGCATCTGCGGCGTGGGCAAGCGCACCGGCAAGATGTTCGAGGTCGACGGCATGGTCGAGAAGCCGGCCAAGGGCACCGCGCCCTCCAACCTCTCGATCACCGGCCGCTACATCCTCCAGCCGGAGATCTTCAAGATCCTGGAGACCCAGGAGCGCGGCGCCGGCGGCGAGATCCAGCTCACCGACGCCATGATCGGGCTGGCCAGGTCGCAGAAATTCTACGGCGTCGAGTTCGAAGGCGAGCGCCACGATTGCGGCTCCAAGCCCGGCTTCCTCCGCGCCAACATCGCCTACGGCCTGCAGCGGCCCGAACTGCGCGACGGGCTGATCGCGGAGATGAAGAAGTATCTGGGGCAGTGACATCGAAGGCGGACGCCCTCGATGTCATCCCGGGATGGTCCGAAGGACCAGACCCGGGATCTCGAGATTCCAGGTTCGGCTCTTCGAGCCGCCCCGGAATGACAGCCTAGATCACGCCACCAGCGACAGCGTCGGAAGGCTCGCGACCACGGACTGGTTGCGGCCGCCGGCTTTGGCCGCGTAGAGCGCCTTGTCGGCGGCGGCGACCAGGACCGCCCAGTCCATCCCCGTCGTGGGAACGAGACTCGCGACGCCGCAGGAGACGGTCGACGCCGCCTGGTCGTCGGACCAGCCCTGCACCTTGCCGCGGATCGTTTCGGCGGTCTTGAAGGCGTCGGCAGCCGACGTGCCCGGCAGCAGCACGGCGAATTCTTCGCCGCCATAGCGCGCGGCGCAGTCGCCGGCGCGGCGCACCGAGTCGGAAATGCAGATCGCGATGCCGACCAGCACCTGGTCGCCGGCCTGGTGACCGAACGTGTCGTTGTAGGCCTTGAAATGATCGGCATCGATCATCAACAGCGCGACGTGGGTCTTCTGGCGCATGGCGCGCCGCCATTCGACGTCGATCACATGGTCGAACTTGCGGCGGTTGCGCAGGCCCGTCAGCGCGTCCGTCGTCGCCATCTCCTCGAGCCTGCTTTCGGCGTCGGCGCGCCGGCCGATCTCGCGGGCGAGCACGATCGCCGTCCCGAGCACGAACAGCGCGAGCGCCAGGACCACGGCGCCGATGCGGAGCGCCTCCTTCTGCCACAGCGCGAATACGGCGCTCAGGGGCTTGCCCGCCACCACGAACAGCGGATTGGTTCCGCTGCTGCGGACATAGAGCCGCGGGGTGCCGTCGATCGGCCCTTGTCCGGCGAACGCGCTGCCGATCTTCAGATTGTCGGCCTTCCAGACCGGCCGGTCGGCGAGGTTCGTGCCGATCACGTCGAGATCGAACGGCCGCCGCATCATGATGGTGCGGTCGCGCTTGAGCACGGTGATGGTGTCCTCGGGATCGAGGCTCAGCCGCTCGAACAATTCGTGGAAATAGCTGAAGCGGATCGAGCCGGCGACGACGCCGAGAAAGCCGCCGTCGGTGTCGCTGATGCGGCGACTCAGCACGATGGAATAGGCGCCGCGGAACAGCATCGGGCGGCTGATGAACAATCCGGCACTGGGATTGCCGCGATGGACCTTGAAGTAGTCCTCGTCGCCGCGGTTCTCCGGAAGGGGATCGAGCGTGGAGGCGTCGATGGTCAGCCGGCCGTCGGCATCGAACACCTGGATCGCGCCGAAATGCCGTGCCGTGGTCGCATGATCGAACAGGATGAGGTGGCGGATCGATTTCGAGACCGTGGCGATCTCGGGCAGCAGCATGCCGCTGGAAACCGCCTTCAGCGACAGATCGTAGATCTCGATGTTGCGGCTGATGTCGGACTCGATGGTCGTTGCGAGGTTCTCGAGCGTCTGGTGGGCGAGCGCCTCCTCGCCGCGACGCATGTCCAGCATCACGTTGACGAAAATGGCGGAAAAGCCGATCACCGTCACCACGGACGAGACGATCAGCAGCTTCGCCGAAATTCGCCACGGCCGGCGGGCCATGACTTCGCGCCATCCAGACAACATCGTTTGCTCCCGACATTATTGGATGCGCCTGAAAGCTTGAGTAGTGTTTAAATCGGGACGTCGCTGCTGCAATGAGTTAAGAATTGGTTTCCGCGGCTCACGCTTTTGAGCAGGGCCGCGTTCAGGACAAGCGAGCTGAGGACGGCTGTGAGCGATTACGACGCGTTGCGCGACTATCTGATGCGGCACAAGCAGGCCGAATTCGTGCTGACCTTCGAGCAGATCGAGGAGATCATCGGCGCGGCCCTGCCGCGCGCGGCCAATCGCGCCTCGTGGTGGGACAGCCTGCGTAGCCCCGACATCCAGATGCCGCAGCGCGAAGCCTGCCTTGCTGCGGGTTTCAAGGCGATGCGGATGCCGGACGGCCAGAGCGTGCGGTTCACGAAGCTGAAGAGCGACCGGCGTAGGTGATTTCGGGCCGCACGATCCTGCGCTGGCTGAGAGGGATTCTTGGCGTAGCTTTGGTCGGCTTGGGCGTGCTGTTCGCGCTCGCCTTCGAGGCCCGCTACTGGCGCTGGCGCGACTGCTTCAACGAACTCGGCCGCTGCTACGACCCGGTCTCGCAGGATGTGTATCTCGAACAGGCGGGATTGGTGTGGGGCGGTCTTGCCGCGATCTCGCTGCTGGCGGGGTTTTGTTTGGTCGCGGGGCTACGACGCAAGCCAGGGTAGGTCAGCTGGACGCGGTGCGCCGTCGGCGCGAGACGGGGGGCGTTAGCCCAAGTGTGGCACCAAGTGTGGCACCACGGCCTTCATTGGCGATTACGGGGCCAGCGGTCGTCAGCGTCATGGGCTCGTATCAGGCATCTGGTCGCCTGCCGGTCGCAGGCGCGCACGCATGTGTTCTGGCGCCCTCGAACGTCACCGGCCCCGCCGGTGTAGTCGGCACATGTGCCGAGGCAATTTGCGCTTCGATCCTCGCATCGTGCGGCTGTCACTGCTTCGGCCGATGAGGCGAGGAACACTCCGGTGCCGATGAGGGTGATCGCGTAGAAAACGTGCCGGGTCATCCGTGACTCCTGAGAAAGACAGCGGCGAGCCCAGTGACCTCGATGACGAAGCCGTTCTGGATCGAATGCTGCGCGCCATCTTTCATGGTGGTCGAGCAGGGTCTATTGATCTGGATCAAGCCCGGCATCAGCGCGCCGGTGCGGCACCCCGCTCGCTTTGCGAGCGACTCGTTCCGGGAGGAGAGCGCAAGAAGACAGGCGCTAGCTCGCCGCTTCCAGCCGCACTTCCGTCAGGAGCCGCATCGCCGCGTCGGCGTCCATCGGCTCGCCGAAGGCAAAGCCCTGCGCGTATTCGCAGCCCATCTGGTAGAGCTCGACCGCGTCGGAATCGGTCTCGGCGCCTTCCGCCACCACGTCCATGCCGAGGTCGTGCGCGAGCGCGATGATCGACTTCAGGATCACCGGACGGGTGCCGCGGTTGGTGGTGCGCACGAACGACTGGTCGATCTTGATGGTGTCGAACGGGAAGCGCTGGAGATAGGCCAGCGAGGAATGGCCGGTGCCGAAATCGTCGAGCGACAGGCCGGTGCCGAGCTCGCGGATCCGCGTCAGCATCTGCGCCGCGTGCTCCGGGTTCTCCATCACCAGCGATTCCGTCAGCTCCAGCTTCAGCGTGCCGCGCGCCACCGACGAGCGCGACAGCACGGTGCGGATGTCGTGGATCAGATCGTGGCGCAGCAATTGCCGCGACGAGACGTTGACGGATGCGAAGATCGGCTCGCGCGAGCGCATCGCGCGCTGCCAGATCGCGAGCTGCTTGGCGGTCTGGTCAAGCACGAACATGCCGAGGTCGACGATCAGGCCGGTCTCTTCCGCGATGGTGATGAATTCCGACGGCGCCATGCGCCCGAGCTTGGGATGATCCCAGCGCGACAGCGCCTCGAAGCCGGCGATGGAGCGATCCTCGAGCCGCACGATCGGCTGGTACAGGATGGTGAGCTCCTGGCGCTCGATGGCGCGGCGCAGCTCGCTCTCCAGCGTCAGGCGGTCGGTCTTGCGGGCGCGCATCGCCGGCTTGTAGACGTCGATGCGGTCGCCGCCGATGCGCTTGGAATGATACATCGCCAGCTCAGCGTCCTTGATGATCTCGTCAGTCAATTGGGTCTGCGGATCGGACAAGGCGAGGCCGATCGAGGCCGTGAGAAAAATCTCGCGGTCGTTGAAGGCGATCGGCGCGCGGATGGTCTTGCGGATGGTCTCGGCGAAGGCGGTGATGCGGGCGGGATCCTGCTCCGAGAGCAGGATCAGGCCGAACTGGTCGCCGGCCATCCGCGCCAGCGTGTCCTGCGGCTTCAGGATGCGGGTGAGGCGGCGGGCGAGCGTGAGCAGGATGGAATCGCCGACCGCGATGCCGACGGAATCGTTGACCTGCTTGAAGCGGTCGAGGTCGATCACCATCAGCGTCGGCCGCAGCGTCGGCATCGACTTGGCGAAATGCGCGACCGCACCCAGCCGGTCCATGAACAGCTTGCGGTTGGGCAGGCCGGTGAGGTTGTCATGCACGGAATCGTGCAGCAGGCGCTCCTCGGCGTTGCGCAGCTCGGTGACGTCGGTGAGGGTGCCGACCACGCGCGAGACCTCGCCGTCGGAGCCGACCACCGGGCGCGCCTTCAGCGCGAACCACATGAAATGACCGTCGGGGGTGCGCAGGCGGAAATCCTGCACCAGGCGGCCGCGGCGCTGGTCGAGCACGCTGTCGAGCGCGGCGCGGAAGCGGTCCTGGTCGAGCGGATGCAGCACCTCGAGCCACGACGCGGCCGGGCCTTCCAGCGTGCCGCGCTTCAGCCCGAGCAGGGCCTCGGTCTCCGGGCTGGTGAAGACCTTGTCGGCGGAAACGTCCCAGTCCCAGATCAGATCGCCGGAACCAGCCAGCGCCAGCGCCCGCCGCTCGATGTCGGACACGACGCCGGTGGTGGCGCCGCCGCCGGCAAAGGCGTGCTGCATGACCGTGAACCCGATCAGCATCACGATCAGCACGAGGCCGCCGAGCAGCGCGGGGCCGACGATGTCGTTGGTGACTGAGCCCGCGACCGTCATGCCGGCCGCGATCACCCAGACCACCAGCAGGAACCAGGTCGGGATCAGCAGCACAGCGCGATCGAAGCCGTGGGTCGAGAGATAGACGATCAGCGCGAAGCCGGCGAAGGCGATCAGCACCAGGGAGATGCGCGCGATGCCGGAGGCGACCGCCGGGTCGAACAGAGCGAGCGCCACCAGCGAGCCGAGGAAGGCGAGCCAGCCCACCGTGATGTGCGAATAGCGCACATGCCAGCGGCTCAAATTGAGATAGGCGAACAGGAACACCAGCAGCGTCGCCGCCAGGATCGCTTCACCCGCCGCGCGCCAGATGCGCTCGGCGTTGTTCGACATGTCGAGCACCTTGCCCCAGAAGCCGAAATCGACGCCGATATAGACCAGCACCGCCCAGGCCAGCGCCGCGGCCGCCGGGAACATGATGCTGCCCTTGACGACGAACAGGATGGTGAGCACCAGAGCCAAAAGCCCGGAGATGCCGATCACGATGCCCTGGTACAGCGTGAACGAGTTGACCTTGTCCTTGTAGGCCTCCGGCTCCCACAGATAGAGCTGCGGCAGCTTGTCGGTGCGCAGTTCCGCGACGAAGGTGATGACGGCGCCGGGGTCGAGCGTGATGCGGAAGACGTCGGCGGTCGGGCTTTCCTGCCGCTCCGGCCGGTCGCCGGTGGACGGCGTGATGGTCGCGATGCGCGACAGCCCGAGGTCGGGCCACAGCAGGCCCGAGGACACGATGCGGTAGTGCGGGGCGACAATCAGACGGTCGAGCTGGTCGTCGGTGTTGTTGGCGAGCGCGAACACCACCCAGTTCTGGCCGCCTTCGCGGGCGCGCACCTCGATGCGGCGGACGATGCCGTCGGTGCCCGGCGCGGTCGAGACCTGGATGCGGTCGGCATCACTGCGCTGGTGCTCGAGCACGCTGGTGAGGTCGATCGCGGGCGCGTCGCCGCGAACGCTGACAGCGTCGAGCGCGCGTGCAGGCGACGCGGCGACAAGAATCATGAGGCCCAGCGCGATGGGCGCGAGGCACCTGATCAGACGCAAGGTCAGTTCTCCGCGTTCGACGCAAACTCTGTGTGCAAGGCGATTTCCGACCGGACGAAAGTGGTTCGGCGCGCTGCGATAGATGCCACGAAAGCGAGGAAAATCAAAGGGTTTCCGCCTTGCCTGTGGGTCAGAGGCCTAGACCTCCAACACAATTTTGCCAATATGTGCGCTGGTTTCCATGCGCCGGTGTGCGTCGGATGCCTTTTCCAGCGGGAAAGTGCTGTCCATGAGCGGTTTGACGCGGCCTTCGCGCAAAAGCGGCATCACTTTCGCCTCGATCGCGGCCACCATCGCCGCCTTATCCGCATTAGTACGGGGGCGCAGCGTGGACCCGGTATGGGTCAGGCGCTTCACCATCACCTTGGCGATATTGACGTTGACCTTGGGGCCATTGAGCGTCGCGATCTGCACGATGCGGCCGTCGACCGCGGCGGCGTCGTAATTGCGATCGACATAGTCGCCGGCGACCATGTCGAGGATCAGATTTGCGCCGGCATTGTTGGTCTCCGCCTTGACCACGGCGACGAAGTCCTCGGTCTTGTAGTTGATGGCGCGGTCGGCCCCCAGCTTGAGGCAGGCTTCGGCCTTGTCGGCGCCGCCGACGGTGACGATCACCTTGGCGCCGAACGCTTTCGCAAGCTGGATCGCCATGGTGCCGATGCCGGAGGAGCCGCCATGGATCAGCAGCGTCTCGCCGGCCTTCAGCCCGCCGCGCTCGAACACATTGTGCCAGACCGTCATCAAGGTTTCCGGCAGCGCGCCGGCTTCCTTGATCGACAGCGCAGGCGGCACACTCATGGCCTGGGCATCCTGGGCGATGCAGTACTGCGCGTAGCCGCCGCCGGCGACGAGCGACATCACCTTGTCGCCGATCTTGTGCCGCTTGGCATTGCTGCCCACCGCCACCACTTCACCCGCGATCTCGAGGCCGGGCAGGTCGCTGGCGCCGGGCGGCGGCGGATAGGCGCCGGAGCGCTGCGCCACGTCGGGCCGGTTGACGCCCGCGGCCTGCACCCTGACCAGGATCTCGTCGGGGCCGGGTTGCGGCAGTGCGCGTTGTTCCGGCACCAGCACCTCCGGTCCGCCGGGCTTGGAGATGGCGACCACGGTCATTTGCGCGGGCAGCTTGTCCATGATTTGTCCTTGGCCACATGTTGAGGGTTGGCGGTTCACATATCGCCTTTTCCGCCGAAGTGAAACGCCATTAAACGCCAAACCGCGCCGCCAGATGGCCGGCTTTGTGCGGGTCGATTTTTTCGACCAGCGGACCGAGCTGCGCGACCGGCGTGCCGGCACCGCCATCGAGCAGCGCGGTGAGCGGGCCATCTGGCCAGCACGGGATGGCGACTTCGCGGCCGAAGGCGCGCAGCACGCGATCGGCCAAATGAGGGATGATGCTCCAGGCGAGCACTGCGCAGATGCGCACCAGATTGAGCCCGGTCCGCGTCACCACGGCCGCGCGAGGTGGATCGGACCTGAGCTGCGCCCATGGCGCTGAGTGCTGCAGATAGGCGTTTGCCGCGTCCCAGATCGTGCGGGTTGCGGCCGCTGCGGCGCGGAATTCCAGTGCCTCGTGATGCCGGCGGAGCGAGGCGATGCGTCGCTCCAGGTCGTGCGCCAGCGCTTGCTCGGCTTCATCGGGCGTGCCGCCGGCAGGGATGCGGCCATCGAAGGCGTGATGGGTGAAGCTGACGATGCGATTGACGAGATTGCCGAAGATGTCGGCGAGATCCTTGTTCACATCGGAGGCGAATTTCGCGACGCTGAAATCGGTATCGGCGCTCTCGGGCGCATTGGCGATCAGCCACCAGCGCCAGAGATCGGCCGGCAATTCCTCCAGCGCAGCGTCGGTGAAGATTCCGCGATTGCGGCTGGTGCTGAACTTTCCGCCTTCGTAATTCAGCCAGTGCAGTCCCTTGATCACGTCGACCGTCTTCCACGGCTCGCCGGAGCCGATCAGGGTCGCGGGAAAACTGACGGTGTGAAACGCGATGTTGTCCTTGCCGAGAAACTGGATGTAGCTGACGTCGTTGGCCTGCCACCACCATTGTCGCCAGTCGCGGCCCGCATCGGCGGCCGCCCATTCCTGCGTCGCAGCGATGTAGCCGATCGGCGCGTCGAACCAGACGTAGAAGACCTTGTCCTCGAATCCCTCGCGCGGGACCGGAATACCCCAGGCCAGATCGCGCGTGATGCAGCGATCGCGCAAGTCTGCGGTCAACCAGCTTTTTGCGGTCGACACCACGAAAGACGGCCAGCCGGCGCGGCTGTCGATCCAGGCGATCAGGTTTTCGATGAGGCGCGACTGCCGCAGGAACAGATGGCGGCTGTTGCGGATTTCGAGTGCGCGATCGCCGGACAACGCGGATCGCGGCTCGATCAGCTCCGGCGGATCGAGCAGCGTACCGCAACGGTCGCATTGGTCGCCGCGCGCAGATGTGTCGCCGCAATGCGGGCAGGTGCCGAGCACGTAGCGGTCGGGCAGGTAGCGCTGATCGACCGGCGACCAGACTTGCTGCAGCTCGCGCGCCTCGATCAATCCGGCCGCCTCGAGCTTGCGAAAGAAGTGCTGCGTCAGCGCGTGATTTTGCGGCGAGCTGGTTCGTCCGAAGTGATCGAAGGACAGGCCGAAGCGGCGGTAGATGTCGGCCTGAACGGCGTGCTGGGCATCGCAGAAGGCCCGGACGTCCTGGCGGGCCTGGATGGCGCCGAGCTCGGCGGGTGTGCCGTGCTCGTCGGTCGCGCAGATGAAGAGCACGTCGTCGCCGACCTGCCGGCGGAAGCGGGCGTGGACATCGGCAGGCAGGAGCGAGCCTGCGAGATTGCCGAGATGCTTGACGCCGTTCACATAGGGAAGGGCGCTGGTGATGAGAAATTTGGTCATGGGTGCGGTCTTTCGCGTTTGGTGATGCCGACCGGTGAAAATCAAAAAGCCCTCCCGCGTGATCGGAAGGGCTTGGGGTCGGCTCATGCCTTGCGCGCGTGGACGCGCACTATCCCGTCCGGTCAGACTCCTTGCGGTCGGGCCGGGGCATTCGCGTCAGATGTTGCGCGCACACGAAAGTCACTGCAAAATTCTCCTCGCGTGAACATGGATATCACCTCGGGGTTGAAGACGCCAGATCGGCGGGCCTCGGAACCTGGTTGCCGGGAGGACACATGCCGACGGAAGACGAYGACCGCCCGCGCAAGAAGATCAGCCACGAGATAGGACAGGATCTCTCACTGTTGTCGGTGGAGGAACTGACCGAGCGCGTCGCCCTGCTCAAGACCGAAATCGCAAGGCTCGAGGAAGCCGCCACCAGGAAGCGCGCCTCGCGCGATGCCGCGAACAGCATCTTCAAGTCGTAGCAAATCGGCAGAGGGGCGCGACCCGCTTCCACGGCGTCATGGCCGGGCTTGTCGCGGCCATCGGACAGATTTGTTTCGCTATGCGCCGAATTTCCTCCGTCGTCATTCCGGGGCGGCGCGGAGCGCCGAGCCCGGAATCCATAACCACAGGCAGTTGAAACGGGCAGGCTGATAGAGCCGGGCCGCTGCGTCCGCCTGTGGCTATGGATTCCGGGCTCGCGCTTTGCGCCCCCCGGAATGACGGCGGAAAGTTTGTTCCGCACCGCACTCGGCCACTGACCGACATGGCTAACGAACCCTCAAAATAATCGTTCGTTTACTCCCGATTAAGCTTTCGGGTTTATGACTGGAACTGTCCTCGTTTGGACACCGAGTGGCTCCTGTCCACTCTGTTTGACGCCTCCCTGTTATCAACTTTCAAAGCCGCCGGTTTTCCGGCGGCTCTTTTTTGCCTCTCTTTGCGGTTGAATTCCGAGGAAAGACCCGCGGAAACCATATCCGCGCTTGTCGCTGGACTCCGCGCTCCCAGCGCGCAATGATTTGTTCATCATAAGCCGGCGCCAAAGCCGGGTGGGTAAACAGTTGCGTAAGGGGCGTTAACCATGGAACGTTTGCAAGCCGACGGCGCTCTCGTTCAACTCAGCGAGCGGTTCACCAATTCTGCGGCCTTCGGCGCCCTGTTCCGCGAAGGCATGGACCTGGTCGAAGAGACCGCAGCCTATCTCGACGGCGCCGGCCGCGCCGAGGCCAAAGCGCTCGATCGGGCCGTCAGCCTCACCTATGCGACCGAGAGCATGCGCCTCACCACCCGCCTGATGCAGCTCGCCTCGTGGCTGCTGCTGCACCGCGCGGTGAAGGAAGGCGAGATGACGCTCGGCCAGGCCAACCGCGAAAAGACCAAGGTCAAGCTCTCGGCGGCCGATCCCGGCCCCGCCGACACCATCGAGAAGCTGCCGTCGCAGCTGCAGGAGCTGATCCATCGCTCGATGAGCCTCCAGACCCGCGTGCGCCGTCTGGACACCACCATCCACACCCCGCCGACCGATCACGTGGCAATCGGCAACCCGCTGGTGCCGCACCTCAACGCGCTGAAGGCGGCGTTCGAGCGGTAAGCGATTTCGTCATTCCGGGGCGATGCGAAGCATCGAACCCGGAATCTCGAGATTCCGGGTTCGGCTCTGCGAGCCGCCCCGGAATGACGGCTAAAAACAAAAACGCCCCTGGTCTCCCAGGGGCGTTTTTCGTTTCCAGCCTTGCGGGCCGGATCAATCCTTCTTGAGGAAGCCCGAGAACTTCTTCTGGAAGCGCGAGACGCGGCCGCCGCGATCCATCAGCTGCGCGTTGCCACCGGTCCAGGCCGGGTGCGATTTCGGGTCGATGTCGAGGTTCAGCGTGTCGCCTTCCTTGCCCCAGGTCGAGCGGGTCTGGTACTCGGTTCCGTCGGTCATCACGACCTTAATCATATGATAATTCGGATGAATTTCGGCTTTCATGGCAATTCCTAGGGCGACCGGCGTCGCTTGCTTGAGTGATGTCGATGACGGATTTGGCCGGGTCTATACCCCACGGGACCCGGTAAAACAAGCCATTGTGGGCAAAGGAGAACCGGGCCATCCCCTAAGGAGCATCCCGGATTTGCCACTCCCCCTGCACCGGCCTATGTGGAGCAGACCTCTCCCCTTGGGCCCGATCTTATGAGCGCTGTGGAACGGCTTGACGACCAGTACCGCGAGGAGGGCCAGAACGTGCCCGCCGCCCAGATCGAGGCCGAGCTGATCGAGGCGCCGGCGAAGGGCCGCGCCAAGCTGCGTCCGCTGCTGGCGCTCGCGCCCTATGTCGCCCGTTATCGCGGCCGCGCGGCGCTCGCCTTCGTCGCGCTGACCATCGCTGCGCTCACCACGCTGCTGGTGCCGATCGCGGTGCGGCGCATGATCGATTTCGGCCTGACGCCGGAAGGCATCGCGCTGATCAACAGCTACTTCTCGGTGATGATCGCGGTCGTCGCCGTGCTCGCGCTGGCCAGTGCCGCGCGCTACTACCTGGTGATGACGATCGGCGAGCGCATCGTCGCCGATCTCAGGCGCGACGTCTTCGGCCACCTGCTCTCGCTGTCGCCGGCCTTCTTCGATTCCGCGCGCAGCGGCGAACTGGTGTCGCGGCTCACCGCCGACACCACCCAGATCAAATCCGCGGTCGGCGCCTCCGTCTCGATCGCGCTGCGCAATCTGATGATGTTCTTCGGCGCCGCGGCGATGATGGTGATCACCAGTCCGCGCCTGTCCGGCTTCGTGCTGCTCGCCATTCCCCTGATCGTGCTGCCGCTGGTCGCATTCGGGCGCTGGGTGCGGCGGCTGTCGCGCAACGCGCAGGATACGCTCGCCGAAGCTTCCGCCTATGCCGGCGAGCTGGTCGGCGCGATCCGCACCGTGCAGGCCTATACCAGCGAAGGGCTGGCTGCGAAGCGCTTCGGCGGCGAGGTCGAGCAGGCCTATGAGGCGGCACGCACCTCGACCCAGGCGCGCGCGGTGCTCACCGCCATCATCATCTTCATCGTGTTCGCAAGCGTGGTCGCGATCCTCTGGATCGGTTCGCATGACGTGCTCACCGGCGCCATCACGCCGGGCCGGCTCGGCCAGTTCGTGCTCTATGCGGCCTTCGCCGCCGCGGGGCTCGGCCAGCTCAGCGAAGTCTGGGGCGAGGTCTCGGCCGCCTCGGGCGCCGCCGAGCGCCTGTTCGAGATCCTGCATGTGCAGCCGGAGATCGCAGCGCCCGCAGCGCCGCGCGCGCTGCCGGTGCCGGCGCGCGGCGAGGTCGGCTTCGATCGCGTCAGCTTCTCCTATCCGGGGCGGCCCGACGTCAACGTGCTCGACGCCGTCTCGTTTGCGGTGCGGCCCGGCGAGAAGGTCGCGATCGTCGGTCCCTCCGGCGCCGGCAAGAGCACGATCTTCCATCTCCTGCTGCGCTTCTACGATCCGCGGGGCGGCGCGATCTCGCTCGATGGCGTGCCGGTGCAGTCGGCCGACCCCCGCGACTTCCGTGCGCGCATCGCGCTGGTGCCGCAGGAGTCGACCGTGTTCGCCGCCAGCGCCCGCGAGAACATCCGCTTCGGCCGGCCCGATGCGACCGACGTCGAGGTCGAGCGCGCCGCCGAGCTCGCACACGCCGCCGAGTTCATCCGCCGCCTGCCCGAAGGTTTTGAGACCCCGCTCGGCGAACGCGGCGTGATGCTCTCCGGCGGCCAGCGCCAGCGCATCGCAATCGCGCGCGCGATCCTGCGCGACGCGCCGCTGCTGCTGCTCGACGAAGCAACCTCCGCGCTCGATGCCGAAAGCGAGACGCTGGTGCAGACTGCGCTGGAAGAACTGATGCGCCACCGCACCACGCTGGTGATCGCGCACCGCCTGGCGACCGTGCTCTCCTGCGACCGCATCCTGGTGATGGACCAGGGCAAGATCGTCGAGCAGGGCACGCATGCCGAGCTGGTGGCGGTGAACGGGCTTTACGCGCGGCTGGCGAGGTTGCAGTTCGAGGGGGCGTGAGGGGGCAGTCCGAGTTGTGGCCTCAACCTCCGCTGTCGTCCCGGCGAAGGCCGGGACCCATAACCACAGGGCACAGTTTGGCGAAGACTCGTAGTGAAGAGTCCTCCCGCGGTACGGCCACCTGCGCCTATCGATAGATCACGCGGCATGAGTCCCGGCCTTCGCCGGGACGACGTTGGAGAGAGATTGGCGCGCGCCTTACGGCCTCCATTCCATCTTCAGCACCGGCCGTCCCGAGGTCGGGTTCACCTCGTCGCCCGCATGGGCAAAGCCGTTGCGTTCGTAGAAGCGGATGGCGCGGGAATTGTCCTTGTTGACGAGCAGCGTCACGCCGGCCGGCGACAGGCGCTTGGCTTCATCGACCAGCAGCCTTGCGGCGTCCGAGCCCCAATGCGCGGGATCGACCACCAGCTGGTCGAGATAGCCGTCGCCGTCGATGGTGACGAAGCCGGTCAGCGCGCCATCCGCTTCCGCAACGACGATCGAGGCCTTCGGCACCAGATCCTTGCGCCAGCGCTCGCGCCACCAGTCCAGCCGCGCGGCGAAGTCGATCTGCGGATAGGCCTGCTGCCAGGTGCGATGCCAGAGATCGATCGCCGCCGCTTCGTCGGAGGCCGCGTAGGGGCGGAGGTGGAGGGCACCCATCAGCGCTCACTCGTCATGGCCGGGCTTGACCCGGCCATCCATCCACTTCGTAAAAGCTTTGCTTGATGGATTGCCGAGTCAAGCCCGGCAATGACGAGCTGTGGTGTATCCGACACCACTACCGCTCCGTCAGCTTCAGCTCGATGCGGCGGTTGCGCTTGTAGGCCTCCTCGGTGTTGGCGGTGTCGAGCGGCTGGAATTCGCCGAAGCCGGCGGCGACCAGGCGCTGGGCCGGGACGCCGAGGGAGATCAGGTACTGCACCACCGAGATCGAACGGGCGGCCGACAGGTCCCAGTTGGATTTGAAGTTCGCACCGCTGACCGGCCGCACGTCGGTATGGCCGTCGACGCGCAAGACCCAGGGAATTTCGCTGGGGATCTTCTTGTCGAGCTCGATCAGCGCGGTCGCCAGCGTGTCGAGCTCGGCGCGGCCCTCCGGCAGCAGGGTCGCCTGTCCGGTGTCGAAGAACACTTCGGACTGGAACACGAAGCGGTCGCCGACGATGCGGATGTCGGGGCGGTTGCCGAGAATGGCGCGCAGGCGGCCGAAGAATTCGGAGCGGTAGCGCGACAATTCCTGCACGCGCTGCGCCAGCGCAACGTTCAGGCGGGAGCCGAGATCGGCGATGCGGTTCTGCGATTCCTTGTCGCGCTTCTCGCTAGCATCGAGCGCCTCTTCCAGCGCCGCCAATTGCCGCCTCAGCGCGCTGATCTGCTGGTTCAGCACCTCGATCTGCGCCAGCGCCCGCGCCGAAACCGCCTTCTCCGAGTCCAGCGCCTTGCCGAGCTCGGTGGTCTTGCCCTGCGCGTCGTTGCCGGCGGCAGCCAGGCCGTCATAGAGGCCCTTGATGCGGTCGCGCTCGGTCTCGGCCGAGGCGAGGCCGGCCTTCAGCTGCGACACCTGGTCGTCGAGCGTGAGCTTGCCGAGCTTTTCCAGCGACAAGAGCTCGTTGAGCTGCGCGATCTTGGCGTTGAGCTGCTCCAGCGCCTTGTCCTTGCCGGTGACCTCCTGCGACAGGAAGAACTGCACGACCAGGAAGACCGAGAGCAGGAACACGATCGACAGCACCAGCGTCGACAGCGCGTCGACGAATCCGGGCCAGTAGTTGAAAGCGCCTTCGCTGCGGCGGCCGCGCGCTAGAGCCATTGTCGTCTTCCGGTGTTAGATGCTCAACTCTTCTCCGGCTGGCGCGCGATGCGTTCCAGCAGGCGACGGATCTCGCGGTTCTGCTCGCCCTGGCCGTCGGCCCATTCGCGGATCATCTGCTGCTCGGTCCGCATATGCGAGACCAGCGCCTGGATGGCTTCGGCGAGGCTCGCCATCGCCGCCGTGGTGCCGCGGCTGGCGCTGCCGCTGCCTTCCTCGAGCACGGAACGGAGCCGCTCGACCGCGGCCTGAAGCTCGCCGCTGGCAACGCCGCCGCCACCGCCCGCGGCGACGGCCACCTCGCCGCCGCTGCCATATTCGCGCACGGTGGTGGCGAGCCAGTCCTCGAGGTCGGTATAGAAGCGGTTCTGCGCCTGGCTCGATTGCAGGTCGAGGAAGCCGAGGATCAGCGAGCCGGCGAGGCCGAACAGCGAGCTGGAGAACGAGATGCCCATGCCGCCGAGCGGGGCGGCCAGCCCCTCCTTCAGCGTGTCGAACAGCGCGCCGGAATCGCCCCCGACCTTGAGCCCGTCGATCACCTTGCCGACCGAGCCGACCGTCTCGATCAGGCCCCAGAAGGTGCCGAGCAGGCCGAGAAAGACCAGCAGGCCGGTCATGTAGCGCGAGATGTCGCGGGCCTCGTCGAGGCGGGTCGCGATCGAATCGAGCAGGTGCCGCATGGTGGTCTGGCTGATGGTCATGCGGCCGGAGCGCTCGCCGCCGAGGATCGCCGCCATCGGCGCCAGCAGTTTGGGGTGCCGGGCCGGCGCCAGACCGGGATCGGCGATGCGGAAATTGTTGACCCAGGACACCTCGGGGTAGAGCCGGATGACCTGGCGGAAGGCCAGGATGATGCCGATGAACAGCACGCCGCCAATCAGGGCATTGAGGCCGGGATTGGCGAAGAAGGCCTGGATGATCTGCTTGTAGAGCACCACCCCCACCAACGCGCAGAGCACCAGGAAGACCAGCATCCGCACCAGGAAGACGCTGGGGGAGGACAGTTTTGTGTATTCGATGTCCATGGAGGAGCGGGGCGAGGTGCCTGACGGCATGTCCGGTATCATCCGTTACGAAAGCTTGCTTGCGTCGGCACTATGGCACAGCGCCAGCCCAAAAAAAGCGCCGGATGTGCGGATTTCGGCGCTGGGCTGGGAACCCAATCCTGAAACCGCGCTTTGATTACCAACCTATTCTGCAAAACTTCGGCATTCCGCAGGCTTAGCTCGGATTTTTTGCATGGCGACCCATTCTGGGGGACTGGCGGCAATCGCGCTCTCGCTCGCGGTCCTGATGGCGTGCGCCTGCTTCCGGGCGGGCAGTTACGCCCGAACCCGTCGGTTCTTTCTTCCGCCGCCCAAGCGAGACCTGACCAAGGGAGTGGCCGCATGAGCGTCGTGTCTACGATCATCGGGACTGCCGAACGGGTGCCGCTGCCGGATGTGGTGATCCGCGCCGCGATCCAGCGGCTGTGCTCGCGCACGGCGACCCGTCTCGCCGCGCTCAGTGCGGCCGATGACGCCGCCTTCGCCGGGCGGATGATGCTGCGGCCGATCGCCGAGGACGTCGATGCCGCCAGTGCCGGGCATGACGAGGTGCCTGCGTCCTTCTTCGCCCAGGTGCTCGGCCCCAACCGCAAATATTCGTCCTGCTTCTACAAGACCGATGCGACCACCTTGCAGGAGGCCGAGGAGGAGGCGCTGCGCCAGACCGTCGAGCATGCCGGTCTCGCCGACGGGCAGACCATCCTCGAGCTCGGCTGCGGCTGGGGCTCGCTGTCGCTGTGGATGGCGCGGCAGTTTCCGCATGCCAAGGTGACGGCGGTGTCGAACTCGCAAGGCCAGCGCGCCTATGTCGAGGAGCAAGCGCGGCTGCGCGGCCTGTTCAATTTGCGCGTCGTCACCGCCGACATGAACGTGTTCGCGCCCGACGGCCAGTTCGACCGCATCGTCTCGGTCGAGATGTTCGAGCACATGGTGAATTGGCGCAAGCTGATGACGCGCGTGCGCTCGTGGCTCGCGCCCGAAGGGCGCCTGTTCCTGCACATCTTCACCCATCGCTCCGGCTCCTACCTGTTCGACCGGACCAATCGCGAGGACTGGATCGCGCAGCACTTCTTCACCGGCGGGGTGATGCCGAGCCATCACCTCGTCAGGCAATATGCCGACATCTTCGTGATCGAGAAGGAATGGTGCTGGAGCGGCACGCATTATCAGCGCACCGCGACCGAGTGGCTCGCCAATTTCGATGCGCATCGCGATGCGATCGAGGCGTCCTTGCGCGACGTCTATGGCGAGGACACCGCGTTGTGGATGCGGCGCTGGCGCTGGTTCTTCCTCGCGACCGCCGGGCTGTTCGGCTACGCCGACGGAACCGAGTGGGGCGTCAGCCAGTACCGGATGAAGGCGGCGGGTTAGGGCGCGCACGCATGAATGCCGCGCACCGTCCCCCGGCGACCGGTCAGTTGCCCTCGGAGACCCATTTCAACGTCGCCAACCATAGATCATGGCCACGGTGCAGCAGGCTCTCATCGGTCTCCCGCAGGTGCGCGGCATCTTTGCCCACGCCAACTTCATCCGTCACGACCAGGCAGCTCGTGCCTTGAGGGGCCAGATACCAGGTATGATAGAAGCTCGGCTTCGTCCCCGGCGCGTAACCGTACCAGCCGAGGCGCGTATGCGGCACATATTCCTGCACCTTGCTCTCGATCGACAGGCCAAACGTACTCCAGCGCCACGCCGTGCCGTCGCCCAGAACGTTGGTGCCCTCGGGAAGTTCGACGCCTCTGGAGTTCGGATACCACTGCGGCCATTTCCTGGCGTCCACGATGTGACCCCAGATCTTCTCGCATGACGCATTGATGAGAAGCTCATTGTGCGAAAACAGATCGGCAGTCGCGGGATTGAAGCCCTCCGGCCAGTGAATCTCCTGCGAGCGCATCGCAAGGTCCTGCTTCATCGTCATGCTCGCTGCCTTTCCTGTGCCGCTGTGAAGGTCGTTCGTTTGCGCTCCGGCAGGAGCGGCGATCGAAAGCAGAGACGCCATGGACGCGCCCAGCAGCATCCAGCGCGCGCAAGATTCGATGTTCGGAAAGTAAAGCCGTTTCGTCATGTTCGCCTCCGCGTCTTCGATGGCGACACTGATGACAGATCGTGATTGCTGATCCAATTTCCGTTATGTCAGAATAGACATTCACACAAATCAGGAATTCCGATGCCCTTCGATGGACGGTTGCTATCGGGTGTTACTGTCCTCTCGGCTGTGATCGAGGCCGGCACCATTGCGCGCGCGGCCGATGCCCTGGGCCTCACCGCCTCGGCGGTAAGCCGCGCCATATCGCGGCTGGAAGCGCGCGTCGGGGTCAGGCTGCTTGAACGCACGACGCGCTCACTCTCATTGACGGACGAGGGGCGGCGCTTTTACGAACGCGTCGGACCGCACCTTGCCGGCATCGAAGAAGCGGCAATCGAGGCTTCGGGCTCTGCCGGCATCGTGCGTGGACGGCTGAGGGTGAACGTCGATCCGTTCTTCTCGCGCATCGTCTTGTCATCCCACATCAGGACGTTCCTGGTGCAGCATCCCGAGGTGTCGCTTGAGCTTCTGATGCGTGATGCGGTCGGAGATCTTGGGGCCGGCGGCTTCGATTTGGCGTTGAGATTCGGTGACCCGCCGAACGGTTCATTGGTCGCGCGCAAGCTCGTCGAAACCCGTGTCCTCACGGTTGCGGCGCCCGCCTACATCGCCGAGCACGGCCGGCCACGGCATCCGTCCGAGGTGCCGGACCACGATTGCATCGGCTTCTACGACGCCGCGAACCAGCGACCTTTCGATTGGGAGTTCCGCAAGGGACAAGAGGTGCTTCCTGTGAAGGTATCAGCCCGTGTTCTGGTCTCGGATGTCGGCGCCATGCTTTCGGCTTGCGAAGCCGGCGCAGGCATCGCCCAGATTCTTCAGCTGGGCAGCAGTCACCTCGTGGAAAGCGGCGCATTGATCAACCTGTTTCCCGAATGGTCCGGCGAGATGTTTCCGCTCTATGCGCTGTTTCCATCACGCCAGCATCAGCCGGCGAAAGTGCGGAGCTTCATCGATTTCTGCCTCGGCGTGATTGCAAGGGAGAATGCCTGAAAGAGTCCGGCGCAGTGAGCACACACCCTGATTGCGATGTTCTGTCGCAGCGCGCGGCGATGGAACCCGACTCACAATCCGGTGAATCCAGGAAAGCACCCTGAACTCAGTGCCATAGCTCGTGTGACATTGAGCCGCCCGCGCAATGCGTTGCGTCGCAGCAAGTCCATTCTATGTTGACGGCATCAGCCGTGCGAAATGGCCCAGAACGGGTCCGTGCGGAGCGTGATCAGTTTCAACAACATCGGGGCACCCCACTTCATGTCAGGACTTCGCGCGCGATCGGCATGCGTTGCTATGATGCTCGCGGCCTTTGCGCCGCTGCTCGGTGCTTGCGATGAATCCGTCTCGGCGGTCTCGGCTGCCCAGCCCGCCGATCCTGATGTCAGCATCGTCGTCGTCAAGCCGCAGCCGCGCGCCGTGGTGCGCGAACTGCCGGGCCGCATCGCGCCGACCCGCGTCTCCGACGTGCGGCCGCGGATCTCCGGCATCGTGGTCGAGCGCCTGTTCCGCCAGGGCAGCGAAGTGAAGGCGGGCGATGCGCTCTACCGCATCGATCCGCGTCCGTTCGAGGTCGAGGTGATGGCCAGCGAGGCGGCGGTCGCCAAGGCCGAAGCCGGGTTGATGCAGGCCAGGCAGCAGGCGCACCGCATCGCGACGCTCACCAGTCAGCGCGCCGCGCCCGAAGCCGAGAACGAGAAGGCGGTCGCGGCCGAGCGCCAGGCTCATGCCGAGGTCGAGGGACGCAAGGCCGACCTCGCGCGCGCCAAGCTCAACCTCGACTACGCCACCGTGYGCGCGCCGATCGACGGCGTCGTCGGTGCGGCGCTGGTCAGCGAAGGCGCGCTCGCGGTGCAGAACGAGACCAATCTCGCCACGATCCAGCAGCTCGATCCGATCTATGCCGACTTCACCCAGTCGGTGAACGAGCTCAACCAGCTCCGCCGCGCCTTCGAGAGCGGCGACCTCGAGCGCATCGCCGCCGATGCCGCCAAGGTGCGCCTCATGCTCGACGACAACACCCTCTATTCGCTCGACGGCAAGCTGCTGTTCTCCGATGCCAAGGTCGACGCCCACACCGGGCAGGTGACGCTGCGCGGCGAGTTCCCCAATCCCAAGCGCGAGCTGTTGCCGGGCATGTATGTCCGCGTCCGCCTCGACCAGGGCCTCGACTCCGACGCGATCGCGGTGCCGCAGCAGGCGATCCAGCGCAATGGCGGCGGCGGCAGCGAGGTGTTCGTCGTCAAGGACGACAATCGCATCGCGGTGCAGCCGGTCCGCACCGGCTCGGTGCAGGACGGAATCTGGTTCGTCACCGACGGCCTGAAGGCCGGCGACAAGGTCGTGGTCGAAGGCTTCCAGAAGTTCGCTGCCGGCGACAAGGTCAAGCCGCAATCCTGGTCGGAGGCGGATGCGACCGCGGACAACCGGCACGCCCAGAAGCTGACGCGGTAACGCGCCATGGCCAGCTTCTTCATCGACAGGCCGATCTTCGCCTGGGTCGTCGCGCTGTTCATCTGCCTGGTCGGCGCGATCGCGATCCCGCTGTTGCCGATCGCGCAATATCCGATCATCGCGCCGCCCTCGATCTCGATCTCGACCAGCTATCCCGGCGCCTCGCCTGAAAACCTCTACAACAGCGTCACGCGGCTGATCGAGGAGGAGCTCAACGGCGCCTCCGGCATCCTCAACTTCGAATCGACCAGCGACTCGCTCGGCCAGGTCGAGATCATCGCCAATTTCGTGCCGGGCACCGATACCAGCGCGGCCTCCGTCGAGGTGCAGAACCGCATCAAGCGCGTCGAAGCGCGGCTGCCGCGCGCGGTGATCCAGCAGGGCATCCTGATCGAGGAAGCCTCCAGCGCGGTGCTCCAGATCATCACGCTGAATTCGACCGACGGCAGCCTCGATGAGGTTGGGCTGGGCGACTTCATGATCCGCAACGTGCTCGGCGAGATCCGGCGCATTCCCGGCGTCGGCCGCGCCACGCTCTATTCGACCGAACGCAGCCTTCGTGTCTGGGTCGATCCGGCCAAGCTGGTCGGCTATGGTCTGACCGCCGACGACGTCAACAAGGCGATCTCCGCGCAGAACGCGCAGGTCGCCTCGGGCAGCATCGGCGCCGAGCCATCGACGGCGACCCAGCGCACCTCCGCGCTGGTGCTGGTCAAGGGCCAGCTCTCCTCGCCGGACGAATTCGGCGCGATCATCCTGCGCGCCAATGCCGATGGCTCGACCGTGCGCCTGCGCGACGTCGCGCGCATCGAGGTCGGCGGCCTCAGCTACCAGTTCAACACCCGCCTCGACGGCAAGCCGACCGCCGGTCTCTCCGTGCTGATGTCGCCGACCGGCAATGCTCTGGCGACCGCGAGCGCGGTCGAAGAGAAGATGAAGGAGCTGTCGCGCTTCTTCCCGGCCAACATCGGCTACGAGATTCCCTACAACATCACGCCCGTGGTCGAGGCCTCGATCAAGAAGGTGCTGACGACGCTGTTAGAGGCCGTGGTACTGGTGTTCGTGGTGATGTTCCTGTTCCTCCAGAACATCCGCTACACCATCATTCCGACCATCGTGGTGCCGGTGGCGCTCTTGGGCGCCTGCACCACGCTGCTGCTCGCCGGCTATTCCATCAACATGCTCTCGATGTTCGGCATGGTGCTCGCGGTCGGCATCCTCGTCGACGACGCCATCGTCGTGGTCGAGAACGTCGAGCGCATCATGGCCGAGGAAGGCCTGCCGCCGAAGGAGGCGACGCGGAAAGCCATGTCGCAGATCACCGGCGCCATCATCGGCATCACGCTGGTGCTGATGGCGGTGTTCGTGCCGATGGCGTTCTTCCCGGGCTCGGTCGGCATCATCTACCGCCAGTTCTCCGTCACCATGGTGGCCGCGATCGGCTTCTCCGCCTTCCTGGCGCTGTCGCTGACGCCGGCGCTGTGCGCGACGCTGCTCAAGCCCGTCACGGCCGGGCACGGCCATGCCAAGAAGGGCGTGTTCGGCTGGTTCAACCGCATGCTCGAAGGCGGCAAGGAGGGCTATTCCCGCACCGTCGGCTTCTCGCTGAAGCGCACGGGACGGCTGATGCTGGTCTATGTCGCGCTGCTCGTCGGCCTCTCCTGGGCCTTCGTCAGGCTGCCCGGCGGCTTCCTGCCCGTCGACGACCAGGGCTTTATCACCACCGACGTGCAGACGCCGTCGGATTCGTCCTACGGCCGGACCGAGGCCGTGATCGAGAAGGTGGAAAAATATCTGGCGCAGCGGCCCGGCGTCGACAACGTCACCTTCCTCACCGGCTTCAGCTTCTCCGGCCAGGGCATGAACACCGCGCAGGCCTTCATCACGCTGAAGGACTGGTCGGAGCGCGGGCCGAAGGAATCGGCCGCCGCGATCGTCGCCGACATCAACCGCGATCTGTCGTCGTCGATCCGCGACGCCAAGATCTCCGCGCTGCAGCCGCCGCCGATCGACAATCTCGGCAATTCCTCGGGCTTCTCGTTCCGCCTCCAGGACCGCGGCCAGAAGGGCTATCCGGCCCTGATGCGCGCCGCCGACCAGTTGATCGCAGAAGCCAATGCGAGTTCGGTGCTGCAGAAGGTCTATATCGAGGGCCTGCCCGAGGCGGGCGTGGTCAATCTCGTGATCGACCGCGAGAAGGCCGGCGCCTTCGGCGTCACCTTCGAGGACATCAACAACACGATCTCGACCAATCTCGGTTCGAACTACATCAACGACTTCCCGAACCGCGGCCGCATGCAGCGCGTCGTGGTGCAGGCTGACGCCCGCGACCGGATGCGGACCGAGGACATCCTCAACTACAACGTCAAGAACAGCCGCGGCCAGCTCGTGCCGTTCTCGTCCTTCACCACGGTCGAATGGGCGCGCGGGCCGACGCAGATCGCCGGCTTCAACTATTATCCGGCGGTGCGTATCTCCGGCGAAGCCAAGCCCGGCTTCACCTCGGGCGACGCCATCGCCGAGATGGAGCGGCTCGCGGGCAAGTTGCCGCGCGGCTTCGGCTATGAATGGACCGGGCAGTCGCTCCAGGAAAAACTGTCGGGCTCGCAGGCACCGTTCCTGCTCGCGCTGTCGGTGTTCGTGGTGTTCCTGTGTCTGGCCGCGCTCTACGAGAGCTGGACCATTCCGCTCGCGGTGCTGCTCACCGTGCCGCTCGGCGTCGTCGGCGCCGTGATCGCGGCGATGCTGCGCGGCCTGCCCAACGACGTCTACTTCACCGTCGGCCTGATCACCATCATCGGGCTTGCGGCCAAGGACGCGATCCTGATCATCGAGTTCGCCAAGGACCTGCGCAAAGAGGGCAAGCCGCTGGTGGAAGCCACCATCGAGGCCTGCCGCCTGCGCTTCCGCCCGATCCTGATGACCGGCCTTGCCTTCATCTGCGGCGTGCTGCCGATGGCCATTGCCCATGGCGCCGGCGGCGCCAGCCAGCAATCGCTCGGCAGCATCGTRATGGGCGGCATGATCGCGGTGGTGATTCTGGCGCTGCTGATGGTGCCGGTGTTCTTCGTCTCGGTGCAGCGCGTGCTGGGCGGAGACCGGGAGGCGAAGGCTGCAAAGGACGGCGAGCCGTACGGCCCGCCGGCGCCGGCGAGGGCCGGCCACTGAACGCCGGATCGGTCCTGAGTGATTCAGAACCGTGTGCCAATTCACGCGACATCAAACGGACGTTCGGCTTGCTTTCGCGGGGCCGTCGATCCAGACTACATCTCTGGATTGAGAGAATGTGTATTCGCACTGCGCCGAATGCACACAAAGCCTGCCGATTAAGAGCATGTGATGCGTCCGACCGACATTGCGATCTCCAACTATCGCTCCATTCGGCGGCTCTCCATACCCATCCACCCCCTATCCGTGTTTGTCGGTGAGAATGGCGTCGGCAAGTCCAATCTCTACAAGTCCTTGTCGCTGTTGCGCGACGCGGCAACAGGGCGGATCACGCGCACGATCGCCGACGAAGGCGGATTGAATTCGGTGTGCTGGTCCGGCCTCCGCAAACGCGGCGAAGATGGGCGACTGCATTTGTCTGCCAGGTTCGACCGTCTCAAATATTCCATTGAGCTCGGATTTCCTGGCCCGCTCGAGGCGGCGTTTTCCGGCGAACCGATGATCAAGACCGAAAGTATCGAGGCGACGCAGGGTAAACGAACGGTTCAACTGATGGAGCGGAAAAACTCGCTCGTCAGCGTCCGCGGCGAGAGTGGTGCATGGATCAGCCACAAGGACGCGGTGCTGCCGTCCGAGACCGCGCTTGCGGGCTTTTCCGATGGCAAGGAATGCCCCGAAATCGATTTGATCAGAAACGCAATGCTGGGCTGGCGATTCTATCACGACTTTCGCACCGATCCGGCGTCACCGATACGAAAGCCGTGTCTTGCGATCACGACGCCCTCGCTCAGTGCCGATGGAAGCGATTTGGCTGCCGCCCTGGCGACACTCTATACCATTCGGGAAGACGCCATCGATCTGCAGGACGCAATCCAGGATGCATTCCCGGGCGCCGAGCTCCGCGCATGGGAAGAAAACGGTTGGTGTGAATTTGATCTGCAACTGGCGGATATGCCGCGGCCGTTCAAGGCCCACGAATTGTCCGATGGGACTCTGAAATACATCTGCCTGCTCGCGGTGTTCATGGGCTATCGGCTGCCGCCGTTCATCGCGCTGAACGAACCCGAGACCAGCCTGCATCCGTCACTGCTGGCGCCACTGGCGCGCCTGATCGCCAAGGCATCACGCCGGGCCGACATCTGGATTGTCACCCATTCGGAACAGCTGATGGAGGCATTGCGAAGCGAGAGTTCGGCCCCGCTTCGCCGGGTCATCAAGTCGAAAGGCGCCACGGCCATCGAGGGCCTGACCATTGGCGGTGAATATCGCGATGACGAACCCGACGACGACGACTCTTAGCCGTTGCGCATCGAGCCGTCGTGCGACTGCCTACTTCCGCAAAATCTTCACCAATTCCCCGTGCACGAACTCATTGCCGCACACGACATGCCCGGTCACCAGAGCATCACCCGGCGTGTCGATGTCGGTCACCGTCCCACCCGCTTCCCGCACCATGATCAGGCCGGCGGCGACGTCCCAGGATTGCAGATTGCGTTCCCAGTAGCCGTCGAGGCGGCCGGCGGCGACGAAGGCTAAGTCGAGCGAGGCGGCGCCGAAGCGGCGCAGCCCTGCGACGCGGTCCTGGATCGCGGTCATCTCGCGGCGGAATTCCTCGTGGTCGCCGCGGCCGATATGGGGCAGGCCGCAGGCCACCACGCATTCGTTGAGCTGGCGGCGGCCGGCCACGCGCAGGCGCTGGTCGTTGAGGAAGGCGCCCTTGCCGCGCTCGGCGATGTAGAGCTCGTCATTGGCCGGGTTGTAGATCACACCGGCGATGATGGTGCCTTCGCGCGACAGCCCGATCGAGATCGCGAATTGCGGGATGCCGTGCAGGAAGTTGGTGGTGCCGTCGAGCGGATCGACGATCCAGGTATGGCTCTTGTCGCTGCCCTCCCGCGTGCCGCCTTCCTCGCCGATGAAGCCGTAGCCGGGCCGCGCCTTGGCGAGGTCCTGGTAGAGGATCTCCTCGGCGCGCTTGTCGGCGAGCGAGACGAAGTTCGCCGGCCCCTTCAGCGAGACCTGGAGATGCTCGATCTCGCCGAGATCGCGCTTGAGGCTGCGGCCGGCGCGACGCGCAGCCTTGACCATGACGTTGATAGTGGCGGAATACAGCATGAGCTCTGGTCTTAATCGGGGGAAATGGCGCGAAATCGCGCGTGTTTGAGGGATGGGGTGCCCTGTGAGGGGCTTAAGGTCAAGTCATTTGGTCCCGAGCCATTTTTTGGCGGCGGCCTCGGCCTTGGCCCGGTCGTCGGGGGGCAGTTCGGAGAACTGCTTGTCGAGCTCGGGATCGCCCTTGCCGGCGGTTTTGGCCACCAGGTGCCATTTAAAACCCTCGACCTTGTCCGCGGACGTGCCCATGCCGTTGATCAGCACCCAGGCCAGCCGGTTCTGCGCAATCGCGCTGCCCTGGCGGGAGGCCTTGCGCAGCAACGCGACGGCGGCCGGCTGGTTCTTCGGCGTGCCGGTGCCGTTGAACAGCGCGATGGCATATTCGACCTCGGCATCGACATTGTCGGTCAGCGACGCCGCCTGGAGCAGCCGCACCGCCCTTTCGGGGTCCTTCGGCACGCCGGTGCCTTCCTTGTAGAAGGTCGCCAGCGCGTATTGCGCTTCGGGCAGGCCCGCGTCAGCCGCCTGGCGCAGCAGCTCGGCCGAGCGCCTGACGTCCTGCGGCAGGGTCTGGCCGTCGAGATAGAGCAGCGCGAGGTTATAGGCCGCCTTGGGTTCGCCGAGCTTGGCGGCGGACGCCATCAGCTTCACCGCCTCGCCCTTGTCGACCGGGCCGCCGCGGCCGGACATGCGCAGCATGGCGAGCGCGAACATCGCCTCGCGGTCGCCGGCGTCGGACGCGCGCTTGTACCATTCGAGCGCCTTGGCATAGTCGCGCCGGATGCCCATGGCGTTGGAGTAGAGTTCGCCCAGCATGGTCATGGCCTTGGGATCGCCGGCCTTGGCGCGCGCGGTAGCGAGCTCGAACGCCGTCTTGTACTGGCCGCGCTGATAGGCGCCGTACACCAGGTCGACATTTGAATTATCGGTCGGGGGCGCGGGGATCACGGTCGCGGCCGGCGCCGGGGTCGGCGAGGCCGACGGTTTTGGCGCGGCATCTTTCTTCTTGGTGATGGTGTGCGGCTTCACCGCCGGCTTGTCTTTGGGCTTTTCCTTGGCAGGCGAGGGGCTCGGCGCTGCCGCAGGCGGCGTGATCTGGAGCTGCGCGGCCGCGGGCGCCGTCAGCAGCAGCGTGGCCAGGATGGTGATGCGCTTGAGCTTCATCTCGGGCGCTAGCCCTGGTCCACGGGGAGAGTCGCGTGAGCCTTCTTGATCGCAGCATCGGCCTCGATCAGCGCGGCCTTGGGCCCGCGCGGATCGGCCCAGATCAGGTCGCCGACCAGCACGAAATCGGCGCCGCTGGCGGCGAAGTCGTAGGCCTCCTCGAACGAGGTCGCAAAGCCGACGCAGGGCGGCTCGAACAGCTCGGCCCACCAGTCCAGCCGTTCGGCAATGGCTTGCGCCGACGGCCGCTCGCCCTTTGCGTCGGGCTCGCCGAACAACACGTAGTCCGCGCCAATCTCGCCCGCATCCATGGAATGGTGCCGCGTCGTCAACCCGCCGACGCCGGCGATGCGATCGGGCTTGAGCGATGGCAGCGCCTCTTTCAGCGCGGCCATGCCGGGCAGGTGCGCGCCGTCGGCGCCGCCGCGTGCGACCAGCTCAGGATGGCCGTCGACGAGCAGCGCAGCGCCCCCTTTCTGGACCGGCGGCGCCAGCGCCTTGATGTGCGAGATCATGGTGCGCTGGTCGGTCTCCTTCAGCCGCAGCAGCACGGCCGCGACGTCGGCAGCGGCGAGCAGGCCCGGCAACTCGGCGACGAGCGACGCGGGATCATCGACAACAGGCGTCGCGAGATAGAGGCGCGGCGCCGGGCGCGGTGGAGGCGATTTGTTCGACAAGATCTAGGCTGCCTTCTTTTCCAGGCTGCTTTGCCATTCGCCCTTGGTGGCCAGCCCATTCATCCGCGCGCGGTGGCTGAAGGCGCGTTGGCCGGCCGCGACGTTCTCGGCCTTGCCGGACCACGCCTTCTGCGGCGCCGCCTRCAGCGCGCGGCCGTAGGAGAAGGTCAGGCCCCAGGGCAGCGGGCCGAGCTTGTGCATGGCGTTGAGATGCGCGGTCGCCTCCTCGTCGGACTGGCCGCCGGAGAGGAAGGCGATGCCGGGCACCGCCGCCGGCACGCATGCTTTCAAGAGCCGCATCGTCTTCTCCGCGACCTCCTCGACCGAGGCCTGCTTGGTGGATTTCTTGCCGGAGATCGCCATGTTCGGCTTCAGCACCATGCCCTCGAGCGCGACGCGCTGCACGCGCAATTCCTGAAAGGTCTTGTTGAGCACGCGTTGGGTTACCTCATAGCAGCGGTCGATGTCGTGATCGCCGTCCATCAGCACCTCCGGCTCGACGATCGGCACGATCTGCGCGGCCTGGCACAGCGCCGCATAGCGCGCCAGCGCATGGGCGTTGACGCCGATCGCCGTCATCGAGGGGATCCCGCTGCCGATGTCGATCACCGCGCGCCATTTGGCGAAGCGCGCACCACGCTCGTAATATTTCTTCAGCCGCTCGGCGAGCTTGTCGAGCCCGACGGTGACGAGCTCGCCCGGGCACATCGGCAGGGCTTGCGTGCCCTCGTCGACCTTGATGCCGGGGATGGCGCCGGTCTCTTTGATCAGCTTGACCAGCGGCGTGCCGTCCTTCGCGTCCTGCCAGATCGTCTCGTCATAGAGGATGACGCCGGAGATATACTGGCTCATGGCCTCCTTGGAGCGGAACAGCATCTCGCGATAGTCGCGGCGGCTTGATTCCGTCGATTCCACGCCGATCGCGTCAAACCGCTTCTTGATGGTGCCGGAGGATTCGTCGGCGGCAAGGATGCCCTTGCCGGGGGTGACCATGGCGGTCGCGATCCTGTTGAGCTCAGTCAGATTCATCGAGAGGTCCTCCCAAAACGATTCTGCCCTTGCCTGTGAAAATAGACCGTTCTCGGGCAAATGCCGAGTTAACGTTCGTCGCAGGGTAAAGGGGCGGGCAGGGAGGTCTTGTTACCTCTCCCCACCTGCGGGGAGAGGTCGGATCGCCCTTGCGATCCGGGTGAGGGGGTACAGGTCCCGCGGTCATCTCGTCCGCGGAGAGAGCCCCTCACCCCGACCCTCTCCCCGTAAGAACGGGGAGAGGGAGGGATAGAGATCACGCCACCTTCGGATCCAGCTCGCCCTTGGCGTAGCGCTTGGCCATTTCGGCGGTGGTCAGGACCTTCTTGATCTTGGAGGCCTGGCCTGCGGTGTTGAATTCCTGGAGCCGCTGCTTGCACAGCTTGGTCATGGCTTCCATCGCCGGCTTCAGGTACTTGCGCGGGTCGAACTCTTCCGGGTTGTCCTTGAGCACCTTGCGGATCTGGCCGGTCATCGCCATGCGGTTGTCGGTGTCGATGTTGATCTTGCGCACGCCGTTCTTGATGCCGCGCTGGATCTCGGCGACCGGCACGCCCCAGGTCGGCTTCATCTTGCCGCCATAGCTGTTGATGATGTCCTGGAGGTCCTGCGGCACCGAGGACGAACCATGCATGACGAGATGCGTGTTCGGCAGCTTGCGGTGGATCTCCTCGATCACGTTCATGGCGAGGATGTCGCCGTCCGGCTTGCGGGTGAACTTGTAGGCACCGTGCGAAGTCCCCATCGCGATCGCGAGCGCATCGACCCTGGTCTCCTGGACGAACTTCACGGCCTCGTCCGGATTGGTCAGGAGCTGGTCGTGGCTCAGCTTGCCTTCGGCGCCGTGGCCGTCTTCCTTGTCGCCCATGCCGGTCTCGAGCGAGCCGAGCACGCCGAGCTCGCCCTCGACCGAGATGCCGCCGAGATGGGCCATGTCGGTCACGGTCTTGGTGACGCCGACATTGTAGCCCCAGTCGCCGGGGGTCTTGCCGTCGGCCTTGAGCGAGCCGTCCATCATCACCGAGGTGAAGCCGGCCTGGATCGCCGTCATGCAGGTCGCGGCCTCGTTGCCGTGGTCGAGATGCACGCAGACCGGGATGTGCGGGTAGATTTCGGTCACCGCGTCCATCATGTGCTTGAGCATGATGTCGTTGGCGTAGGAGCGCGCACCGCGCGAGGCCTGGATGATGACCGGCGCATCGACCTGGTTGGCCGCGTCCATGATCGCTAAGGCCTGCTCCATGTTGTTGATGTTGAAGGCCGGTACGCCGTAATCGTGTTCCGCCGCATGATCGAGCAATTGACGCAACGTGATCCGAGCCATCTGTATCTTTCTCCCGTTTGGGCCAGTTCGGCCGCTAATTACTTGACGCGCAAGACCTCGACGCCGGGCAGGGGCTTGCCTTCCATCCATTCAAGAAATGCGCCACCTGCGGTCGAGACATAGGTGAAATCACCGGCCACATGGGCCTGGTTGAGGGCCGCGACGGTGTCGCCGCCGCCCGCGATCGAGATCAGCTTCTTGGCCTTGGTGCGCTCGGCGGCGTGCTTGGCGGCCGAGACCGTGCCGCGGTCGAAGGGCTGCAGCTCGAAGGCGCCGAGCGGGCCGTTCCAGACCAGGGTCGCCGCATCGTCGATCGCGGCATGGACGCGGGCGATCGATTGCGGGCCGACGTCGAGGATCATGCCGTCGGCCGGGATCGCGTCGAGGCCATAGGCATGCGAGGGCGCGTTGGCCGCGAAATGGTAGGCGACGGTGGCGTCCACCGGCAGGATGATGGCGCAGTTGGCGGCCTCGGCCTTTTCCATGATGCGCACTGCGGTGGCGGCCAGATCCTTCTCGGCCAGCGATTTGCCGATCCCGACGCCCTGCGCGTGCAGGAAGGTGTTGGCCATGCCGCCGCCGATCACCAGCGCATCGACCTTGTTGACGAGGTTTTCGAGCAGGTCGATCTTGGTCGAGACTTTTGCGCCGCCGATGATCGCGATGACGGGCTTGGTCGGCGAACCCAGCGCCTTCTCCAGCGCGACGAGCTCGGCCTGCATGGTGCGGCCGGCATAGGCCGGCAGCTTGTGGCCGAGGCCCTCGGTCGAGGCATGGGCGCGGTGCGCCGCCGAGAAGGCGTCATTGACCCAGATGTCGCCGAGTTTCGCCAATTCCGCGACGAAGGCCGGATCGTTCTTTTCTTCCTCTTTGTGGAAGCGGGTGTTTTCCAGGCAGAGGATGTCGCCGTCGTTCAGCGCCGCCACGGCCTTGGCCGCGGGCTCGCCGATGCAGTCATCGGCGAAGGCGACGGGCTTCTTCACGACCGCCGCCAACGCCTCGGCGACGGGCTTGAGCGACTCCTTGGCATCACGTCCCTTCGGCCGGCCGAAATGCGCGAGCAGGATGACCTTGCCGCCCTTGTCCGAGATTTCGGTGATGGTCGGCGCGACGCGCTCGAGCCGCGTTGCGTCGCTGACGCGCCCGTTCTCCATGGGCACGTTGAGATCGACGCGCAGCAGCACGCGTTTGCCCTTCACATCGACGTCGTCGAGGGTGCGGAATTTGTTCGCCATCGGACACTCTCTTGTCCCGGGCGCACTGCGGCGCGAAGTGCCGCTGTGCTGAACCGGGACCTACGCGGGGTGAGACATGGGTCCCGGCTCCGCGGCGCATCGTGAAGCCACGCTGCGCCGCGTCCGGGACACGAGACCTTGCTTAGATCACCTTCGCGAACGCGACGGCGGTGTCCGCCATGCGGTTCGAGAAACCCCACTCATTGTCGTACCAGGACATCACGCGCACCAGCGTGCCGTTCTGCACCTTGGTCTGGTCCTCGTGGAAGGTCGAGGAGTGCGGGTCGTGGTTGAAGTCGATCGAGACGTTCGGCGCGTTGGTGTAGCCGAGAATGCCCTTGAGCTGCTGCTCGGAGGCGCGCTTCATCGCCGCGTTGATTTCCTTGGCGTCGGTGGCGCGCTTGGCGACGATCTTGAGGTCGATGACCGAGACGTTCGGGGACGGCACGCGGATCGAGACACCGTCGAGCTTGCCCTTCAGTTCGGGCAGAACGAGGCCGATCGCCTTGGCGGCGCCGGTCGAGGTCGGGATCATCGACATCGCCGCCGCACGGCCGCGATAGAGATCCTTGTGCAGCGTGTCCAGCGTCGGCTGGTCGCCGGTATAGGCGTGGATCGTGGTCATGAAGCCGGTCTCGATGCCGACGAGGTCGTTCAGCACCTTGGCGACCGGCGCGAGGCAGTTGGTGGTGCAGGAGCCGTTGGAGACGACCAGATGATCCTTGGTCAGCGTGTCGTGGTTGACGCCGTAGACGATGGTGGCGTCGGCGCCGTCGGCGGGCGCGGAGACCAGCACGCGCTTGGCGCCGGCGGTCAGATGCGCGGAGGCCTTGTCCTTCGCGGTGAAGATGCCGGTGCACTCCATCGCGATGTCGACGCCGAGATCCTTCCAGGGCAGCTTCGAGGGATCGCGCTCGGCGGTCACCTTGATCTTGCCGCTGCCAAGGTTGATCGAGTCGCCATCGACGGTGACGGTGCCGGGGAAGCGGCCATGGACGCTGTCGAAGCGGAGGAGATGGGCGTTGGTCTCGACCGGGCCGAGATCGTTGATGCCGACCACCTCGATGTCCTTGCGGCCGGACTCAGCGATAGCCCGCAGGATGTTGCGACCGATGCGGCCAAAACCGTTAATTCCGACGCGGACTGCCATGTTTCGTCTCCTTATGACCGTTCAATGACGCGTGTTCAATGACGTCTGTCATCCCGCACAACGCGCTTAGCGCGCCTGCGAGGGTTTTTTTAGGGCGGACGCCCGGTTCGGCCGGGCGGTGCTTGATCATATGAGGAGTTACGTAGTCCTTTTTTTTGGCAAGCTCAACTCTCAGGAAACGCGTTTCAGCACGGCGTTAACCGCAGCCTCGGCGGTAATGCCGAAATGCTTGTAAAGGTCCTTCGCCGGCGCGCTGGCGCCGAAGGAATGCATGCCGATAAATTCGCCATCCTGGCCGATCACGGCATCCCAGCCCCAGCGCACCGCGGCCTCGATCGCGACCTTCACCGGCGCGTTGCCGATGATCGCGGCACGCTTCGCCTCTGGTTGCGCTAACAACAGCTCGAGCGACGGCACCGAGACCACCCGCGACGGGATGCCGCGTTCGGCGAGCTGCTTCTGCGCGGCGACCGCGATCTCGACCTCGGAGCCGGACGCGAACAGCGTCGCCTTGGCCTCGCCCTGGGCGGCGACGAGCTCGTAGGCGCCGTCCTGGCAAGGGCTTTCGTTCGGCGCATTGGTGCGCAGCTGCGGCAGGTTCTGCCGCGTCAGCGCCAGCACGGTCGGCCCGTCGACGCGGTTGAGCGCGAGCTCCCAGCACTCGGCGACCTCGATGGAGTCGCAGGGGCGGAACACGCGCATGTTGGGAATGGCCCGGAGTGCGGCGAGATGCTCGACCGGCTGGTGGGTCGGGCCGTCTTCGCCGAGGCCGATGGAATCGTGGGTCATCACGTAGACGACGCCGGCGCCCATCAGGGCGGCCAGCCGCATCGCGGGCCGCGCATAATCCGTGAACACCAGGAAGGTCGCGCCGTTCGGCGCGAAACCGCCGTGCAGGAAGATGCCGTTCATGGCGGCGGCCATGCCGTGCTCGCGGATGCCGTAATGGATGAAGCGGCCCTTCGGCGTCTTGGCGGAGAAGGCGCTTGCCGACTTCGCCTTGTTGTTGTTGGAGCCGGTGAGGTCGGCCGAGCCCGCCAGGAACTCCATCGGCATCGCGCCCGCGATGACTTCGATCACGGCTTCCGAGGATTTGCGGGTCGCCGCAGTCATCGGCTTTTCCAAAAGCTCCTTCTTGTAGGCGCGCACCGCCTTTGCGAGCGAGGCCGGCCGCTCATGGCGGAGCCGGCGCTCGAACTCGGCGCGCTTGCGGCTGCCGAGCTCGCTGATCCGTCCTTCCCATTCCTGGCGCGCCACAGAGCCGCGGCTGCCGGCTTCGCGCCAGGCCTTCAGCACGTCATCGGGCACCGCGAACGGCTCGAGCGAGATGCCGAGATTTTCCTTGGCGGCCTTGAGCTCCTCGGCGCCGAGCGCCTCGCCATGCGCCTTCGCGGTGCCGGCCTTGTGCGGCGCGCCGAAGCCGATGGTGGTGCGGCAGGCGATCAGCGTCGGCTTGCTGGATTTCTTGGCGCGCGTGATCGCGGCTGTGATCGCGGCCTGGTCGTGGCCGTCGATCTTCTCGGCGGCCCACCCCGCGGACTTGAAGCGCTTCACCTGGTCGACGGAGTCGGAGATCGAGGTCGGGCCGTCGATCGAGATGCCGTTGTCGTCGTAGAGCACGATCATCTTGTTGAGCTTCCAGTGCCCGGCCATCGCGATCGCTTCCTGCGACACGCCTTCCATCAGGTCGCCGTCGGAGGCGAGCACGAAAGTGTGGTGGTCGACGATCTTCTTGCCGAACTCGGCGGCGAGCATCTTCTCGGCGAGCGCCATGCCGACCGCGGTCGAGATGCCCTGGCCGAGCGGGCCGGTGGTGGTCTCGATGCCCTTGGTGTGGAAGTTCTCGGGGTGCCCCGGCGTCAGCCCGCCGAGCTGGCGGAACTGCTTGAGCTGGTCCAGCGTCATGTCGGTGTTGCCGGTCAGATAGAGCAGCGCATAGAGCAGCATCGAACCGTGGCCGGCCGAGAGCACGAAACGGTCGCGGTCGGGCCAGGCCGGCGTTGCCGCATCGAATTTCAGGAACTGCGTGAACAGCACCGTGGCCACGTCGGCCGCGCCCATCGGCAAACCAGGATGGCCGGATTTCGCCTTCTCCACGGCGTCCATTGCGAGGCCGCGGATTGCGTTGGCCATACGGGTGTGGTCGACCTGCGTCATGTCTGAAATCCGTCTGAAATGAGGCGCTTGTGGCGGAATTCGCCGCGCTGGAAGGAGCCTTGCGGCCGCTGGGGTCGCGGCTGGGATAGCATCTCGGTTCCGGGAGTCCAAGGCAATCAAACGCCATTCCCGGGCGAAAAGTTGCTCGTTTCGCAATCCGGAAAAGCCGCAGTCGCGGATCGTGCAGATCAGGAACCAACCGGCCGGCATGCTCAGGGCCGATCTATCGGTGCATAGTTTCGCGGCGACGTTGCGATTTGCTAGCTTGCCACGTAAATTTCTGCTTCTAACCGCTTGCCGAACCGAGTCTTTTGCCGGGCGGCAAGCCCCGATGCAAAGGCCACGAAGGTCCACCGCTGACCGCATGAACGATCGCGTTTCCAACAGTTCCGCCATGACCGAGTCCTCGGCCGTCGAGATCGAGATCGCGACCCGCAGGCTCATGGCGGCGCTCGACGCACTCGAAAGCGCGGTCGAGCGGCGGCGCGATGCCGATCGCGACGAGAACGAGCTTGCGACGCGAATCCAGGCGCTCGGCGCCGACCGCTCGCGGCTCGCCGACGAGCTCGACGGCGCGCTGGTGAAGGCGCGCAAGCTCGAGCGCACCAATCGCGAGATCTCCGACCGGCTGGATTCCGCCATCGTCACGATACGCTCGGTGCTCGATACCGGAGAGGATGGATGAGCCACATCAACGTCACCATCAATGGCCGGCAGTACCGCATGGCCTGCGAGGAGGGCCAGGAGGTGCGGCTGCTCAAGCTCGCCGAAAGCCTGGAGACGCGAATTCAGTCCCTGCGCGGAAAATTCGGTGAGATCGGCGATGCCAGGCTCACCGTGATGGCGGCGCTGACCGTCTGCGACGAGCTGGTCGATTCGGGCAACCGCATCCGCACCATGGAGCAGGAATTGACCGAGCTGCGGGATTTCCGCAATGCCGCCGTCGAGCGCGCCCGGATGACGCAGACCGCGGTGGTCAATGCGCTGAACGCCGCGGCCGAACGGATCGAGAAGTCGACCCAGGTCCTGAACCGGACCGTCGGCAACGGCATCGCGATCGGGTAGGGGCCGCTGCCACGCGGGCGGTGCGCTCCCTCCCCCGCTTGCGGGGGAGGGTTGGGGAGAGGGTGTCTCCACAAACGAGAAACCCCCAAGAGGAGAGAGCCCTCACCCGCCGCGCTTCGCGCGTCGACCTCTCCCGCAAGCGGGAGAGGTGACCAGCAACTGCAAGCCGGGCTGGTGATTCGTCAGTATCGTTGTTACATTGCCCGAGCGAGGCTGCGACGCGCGTCCGGAGCCATATATCCCCGGGGCCTTATCGATCCTTTAGGGAACTGTCCCTGGCCGGGCCCGTGGGCCCGGACATATGGTGCCCACCTACTTTCGTAGGGAACTCCGGGATCGAGTGCTTCAACGGCGTTCGCGGCTTCGCACTTGTGTTTTCTGGCAATGCGTTCTTGTCGGATGGCCGTCCACGACAAACCGGCAGTGTCATGCCCCGCGAAGGCGGGGCATCCAGTACGCCGCGGCGTCGATGTTTGATCACTGGCGTCTCTGGAATACTGGATCGCCTGCCCCAGTGCGCAAGTGCGCACAAGGCGGGCGATGACGGCGGAGCAAGCGCACATGACCAACACCAAAGCCGAACTCCGGGCCAAAGCCCTCGCCAAGCGCGACGCGTTGAGCGAGAAGAAACGCGCCACGGCCGCAACAAAACTCGCCAAGCGCGGGCTGCCCTTCAAGGTCCTGCCCGGCAGCATCGTCTCCGGCTACTCGCCGATCCGCAGCGAGATCGATCCGATGCCGTTGATGAAAAAGCTCGCCGAGGAGGGAGCACAGCTGGCGCTGCCTTGCGTCACCGCGCGCGGCCAGTCGCTGGTCTTCCGCATCTTTCATCCGAACGACCGCCTGATGCTCGGCCCGCTCGGCATTCCCGAGCCGTCGCCGGCAGCAAGCGAAGTCGTCCCCGACATCATGCTGACGCCGCTCGCTGCCTTCGACCGTCTCGGCCATCGCATCGGCTACGGCGCGGGGCACTACGACCACAGCTTCGCGCATTTGCGCAAGGTCAAGCAGATCGTCGGCATCGGGCTGGCTTTTGCCGCGCAGGAGATCGAGGCGGTTCCGGCACTATCGCACGACGTCGCGCTGGATTATGTGCTAACGGAATCGGACGTGTTCGATTTCCGGAGTTCTGAAGTTGCGCATTCTCTTCGTAGGTGATGTCGTCGGCCGCGCGGGGCGCTCGGCGATCGCCGAACATCTGCCCGGCATGGTCAAGGACTGGTCGCTCGATTTCGTCGTCGTCAACGGCGAAAACTCGGCCGGCGGCTTCGGCATCACCGAGGCGATCTACCAGGAGCTTCTCGATGCCGGCGCCGACGCGGTGACGCTCGGCAACCATTCCTGGGACCAGCGCGAGGCGCTGGTGTTCATCGAGCGCGCCGAGCGCCTGGTGCGGCCGGCGAACTATCCGCGCGGCACGCCCGGCCGCGGCGCCGCGCTGGTCGAGACCAAGAACGGCAAGCATGCCCTCGTCGTCAACGCTTTGGGCCGCGTCTTCATGACCCCGTTCGACGATCCCTTCGCGGCGCTCGAGCGCGAGCTCGGCGCCTGTCCGCTCGGCATTGCGGCCGATGCCATCGTCGTCGACTTCCATTGCGAGGCGACCAGCGAGAAGCAGGGCATCGGCTTCTTCTGCGACGGCCGCGCCAGCCTCGTCGTCGGCACGCATACGCATGTGCCGACCGCCGACCACCAGATCCTCACCGGCGGCACCGCCTACATGACCGACGCCGGCATGACCGGCGATTACGACTCCATCATCGGCATGCAGAAGGAAGAGCCGCTGCGCCGCTTCACGTCGGGGATTCCGTCGGGCCGTTTCGAGCCGGCGGCCGGCGTCGCCACGCTCAGCGGCGTTGCCGTGGAAACGGATGACGCCACGGGGCTTGCGCTGCGGATCGCGCCGGTGCGCGCGGGCGGCCGGCTGGAGCCGGCGAAGCCCGCATTCTGGATGCATTCCTGAATTGACCCGGGAGTCCGTGGTGCCGAGGCTCGTTGCCATCCTGCTGTTGCTGCTGCTCTCGAATGATGCGCTCGCGCAGATCCTGAGCAAGCCACGGCCGCCGGCGCGGGGGGCCGTGTCTCCTGCAGATATCGCGGAACGGCTGGAGAAGTCCGCCAACGAGACGGCCCGCATGGTGCCAAAGGCGGCGCGGGGCTCGGCGATCGATTTCGCTTGGCCGATGACTGCCGAGGAGTATGCCGCGACGGCAAAGCATGTGCTCGTGCTCGTGAGCGTCGTGACCCAGGATGCTACAGAGCTCCCCCTGCGCCGCGTCCACATCAGGGCGGGCGGCAACGATATCGAGCTGGTTCGCCTGAGCCATCAGCTCGTCGATGTCGCAAAAGGTTCCAGGACCTTTTCGGTGCTTGGCCCCTATCGCGAAGATGGATTCTACCTGGCGCCAGCCAGCGCAATGATGGCGGAGGGTTACCTGCAAGCCGATTTCGCTACCCGCCGAAGCGACTTCAACCTGTACAAATTGCCGGGCACGGCACCGGATTTCATTCGGTCGGACAAGAATCCCGAATCGTCGCCTGACAGCAAGCCGGATTTGGCGGCGGTCAAGGCGATGATCATGCGAGAGTACAAGGGCTTCAAGCCTCCGACGTTCGAGCGGGTGATGTTGCCGTTCTTGGAAAAGTCGGCGGCCCGCTAGCCCGTTGTCGCATCGCGCTGGTGGCGGCAACGCCGAAGTCCTGGTTGAGCTAGCTCGCGCCACACATTCAGTGTCGTCCCGGCGAAGGCCGGGACCCATACCCCCAGGACGTGGTTGTGGCGCGAAGCAGGTAACCACGCATCTTCACCAAACGACTGCCTGTGGCTATGGGTCCCGGCCTTCGCSGGGACGACGCTGGAGGGTGACGCGCGGGATAGCGACCCACGCGCGCGTTTACTCCGCCGTCTGCTCCCTCAACTCCGCGACGTCCTTCGCCGTCAGCTTCGAGCCCTTGGTGCCGAACCGCGCGGTGACGTAATTCGCCACCGCCGCGATCTCGTCGTCGCTATACGCATTACCGAACGCCGGCATCGACAGCGCGCCATCCGGCGTGTGTCGCTTGGTGCCCGAGAGCACGATCTGCGCGACGTTGGTGGCGGCGGGGTCGTTGACGGCCCAGGTGCCGGTCAGCGTCGCCATCGGCGACACCGGGCTCTCGCCGCTCCAGCCGTGGCAGCTGGCGCAGGCGCTGGCGAACACCTGCTTGCCGCGCGCATCCGCCGTCACGCCGTCCTTGTGCGAGGCAGGCGCGGCGGGCGCCGTGCCGGCGGGCAGGTCGGGCGAAGGCTGCGGCGGTACGCTGCGCAAATAGGCGACGATGCCGCGGATGTCCTCAGGCGCGAACTGGCTAAAGCTGTGGTCGACGGCTTCACCCATCGGACCCGAGGCCGAGCCGTGGCCGGGCGCATGGCCGAGCGATAGGTACGAGATCAGATCCTCGTCGCGCCAGTTGCCCAGACCAGTCGCCTTGTCCGAGGTGATGTTGAAGGCGCGCCAGCCGGCCGTGATCGCGCCGGCGAACTTCTTGCGATTGTCCAGCGCGAAGCCGAGATTGCGCGGCGTATGACACTCGCCGCAATGCGCGAGCGCCTCCGCGAGATAGGCACCTCTGTTCCACTCCGGGCTCTTCGAGGTGTCGGGCGTAAAGCGCGTGTCCGGATTGAACACGGCCGACCAGAAGATCATCGCCCAGCGCTGGTTGAACGGGAACGACAGCGTGTTGTCCGGCGCCTTCGCGCGCACCGCCGGCAGGCTGAACAGATACGCCTTCACCGCCAGCACGTCCTCGTCGGTCATGTAGGTGTAGGACGTGTACGGCATCGCCGGATAGAGCCGAGCGCCGTCGCGGCGCTTGCCGTGCTGGACGGCGCCCAGGAAATCCTGGTCGCTGTAATTGCCGATGCCGGTGTCCTTGTCCGGCGTGATGTTGGTCGAATACAGCGTGCCGAACGGCAGCTTGAAGCCGAGCCCGCCGGAATAGTCCTTCTCGCCGGGCTTGGTGTGACAGACCATGCAGTCGGCCGCTTTCGCAAGATACTCGCCGCGTTCGACCAGGCTTGCCTTCTCGAGCTTTGCCGGCACGCCGGTCGGCTTGCCGGCGCGGTAATCCGCCAGCGCCACCTTGGGGCCGCCAGCGAAATCGAGCGGGCCGGGCCCGCGGATGATCCAGACGCCGAGCGCGGCCACGACGATGGCGACCACGACGAGGCTTGCCAGAATACGCGTCTTGCCGCTCATGCCTTTTTCCCCGCAGCCAGCAGTTTCCGGTCGATCGGCAGGCGCCGCAGCGCCACGCCGGTTGCGGCGTAGATCGCGTTTCGCAGCGCCGGCGGCCCCGCCGTCGTGCCGGTCTCGCCAATTCCGCCGGGTGCCTCGCCGCTCTTGACGAGGTGAACCTCGATCTTCGGCGTCTCGTTGATGCGCATCATGCGGTAGTCGTGGAAGTTCGACTGCTGCACCCGGCCCTTGTCGATGGTGATCTCGCCGTAGAGCGCGGCGGTAAGGCCGAAGATCAGCCCGCCCTCGACCTGAGCCACGATCGTATCGGGATTGACGGCGATGCCGGTATCCACCACCGAGGTCGCACGGCGTAGATTGATCTCGCCTTGCTCGTCGACCTCAGCTTCCACAACGGTTGCGATGAAACTCCCGAAAGACGGCTGCAAGCACACGCCGCGCCCGACACGCGCCGGCAACGGTTGACCCCAATTGGCTTTCTCTGCCGCAAGATTGAGGACGGACAGGAAGCGCGGTTGATTGGCCAGCATTCCACGGCGAAACTCGACCGGGTCCTTGCCCGCCTTGCGCGCCAGTTCGTCGATGAAGCATTCGACCGCAAACACGTTGTTGTTGGGCCCGACCCCGCGCCAGAACCCCGTTGGTATCGCCGGCGGTTCGGCCCGCACATATTCGACGTGGACATTCGGGATGTCGTAGGGCACGTCGGTGGCGCTGTCGATCGCGTCGATATCGATGCCCTTCTGAAAGGCCGGCGGCAGCCAGCGCGCGATGATCGCAGCGCCGGCAATCTTGTATTTCCAGCCGACGATCTTGCCGGCCGACAAGGTCGCTGCGATCGTATCGCGATAGACCGGTCGATAGATGTCGTGCTGAATGTCCTCCTCGCGGGTCCACACGACCTTGACCGGCCCGTCGACCTCTTTGGCGATGCGAACGGCCGCGACCACCATGTCAGGCTCGAGCTTGCGGCCGAAGCCGCCGCCCAGCAGGTGATTGTTGACGGTCACCTTTTCGACCGGGAGCCCGGCCGCCTTTGCCGCCTCCGACTGCACGCGCGCCATGATCTGCGTTCCGGTCCAGATTTCGCAGGAATCGGGCGTGCAATGCACCGTGGCGTTCAACGGCTCCATCGTTGCGTGGGCGAGAAACGGCAGCTCGAACGAAGCTTCGAGTTTTTCGCCGCTCGCGAGGCCCTTGGCGATGTCGCCGGTGGATTTGGCGACCACGCCGTCCTTTGCGCTGGCGGCGCGCAAATCGTCCCAAATCGCTTTCGAATTGACCTTTTCGTTCGGTCCCTCGTTCCACTCGATGTCGAGCGCGTCCAGGCCTTTTTTCGCCGCCCACATGTGATCGCCGACGACGGCGACGAGATCGTCGAGCACGACGATCTTTCGCACACCCGGAATCTTCTTCGCGGCACGATCATCGACCTTGCCGACCTTGCCGCCGAAAACCGGGCACTGCGCCAGCGTTGCGAACTTCATGTTCGGCACGATGGCGTCGATACCGTAGACCGCCTTGCCGTTGACCTTCTCGGGCGTATCGAGCCGCTTGAACGGCTGGCCGATATAGACGAAATCCTTGGGGTCCTTGAGCGGGACGTCCTTGGGCGGCGTCTGGCCGCTCGCGGCAGCCGCAAGCGCGCCATAGGAGAGCGTCCGGCCGCTCGCCTTGTGGGTCACCTCACCCTTCGACGTCGTGCAACTGGCGGGATCGACGTTCCATTGCGCAGCGGCAGCCTGCACCAGCATGGCACGCGCGCTGGCGCCGGCTTCACGCAGCGGCTTCCAGAATGCCCGGACCGATGTGGAGCCACCGGTCGCCTGAATGATGAAAATCGGATTGCCGTAAAGCTTCTCGTTGGCCGGTGCGTGCAGCAGTTGGACTTTCGACCAATCCGCGTCGAGCTCCTCCGCCAGGATCATCGAGATCGCAGTGTAGATTCCCTGTCCCATCTCGACCTGCGGCATCACCAGCGTGGTCGCACCTTCAGGGTCGATGCGGATGAAGGCGTTGGGCGCGAACTTTCCGTCGGTCGCGTCAGGCGGCTGCACCGGCTCGTTGACGGCGGCGCGCAGCGGCAGGTGGAAGGCCAGCAGGAAGCCGGAGGCGAGGCCGCCGGTCAGAAGCGTGCGGCGGGAGACGCTGTTGTGTGCATTCATGGCGGACCTCACGACTGCCGGCCGGAGGCGGCCTGCTTGATGGCCTCGCGGATGCGCACATAGGTGCCGCAACGGCAGATGTTGCCGGCCATCGCCGCGTCGATGTCGGAATCATCGGGATGGGGCGTCGCCGCCAGCAGTGCCGCGGCCGACATGATCTGGCCGGACTGGCAGTAGCCGCACTGAACCACTTCGGCCTCTAACCAGGCCTTCTGCACCTTCGCGCCCGTAGGCGTGCTGCCGATGTGCTCGATGGTGGTGATGGTGCGGTTCTCGACCGCGCTGACCGGCAGCACGCAGGAGCGCACCGCCTTGCCGTCGACATGCACCGTGCAGGCGCCGCATTGCGCGATGCCGCAACCGAATTTCGTGCCTGTCATTCCGAGAATGTCGCGCAGCACCCACAGCAGCGGCATGTCCGGTGGCGCGTCGAAGGACTTCTGTTCGCCGTTGATGGTGAGATTAGTTGCCATGTGCATCCCCTTGCTCGACGATCGCTTACGGCGATCATGTCGGCGAATTCCGCGCGACCATAATCATACCGACGCGAAACGATGAAGCGTTGAAATTCCCGGCAATGCATATTTGCGCTGCGAAAGCGTCAGGCCATGACGTTCACGAATTTGTGCGGCGATCGCTGCAACGGTTTTGGGCTAATTGATATGATAATCGTCATGTTTTGGCGCATTTTCGTCGTATCCATCGTCGATCGCTGCAGATGACCGTGCGAACGCGCAAAATCATGCGATGACGAAACTCGTGCGTTTGGGAAAGTCGGGCGGCGATCGCGGCTACGTTCGACGGGATTAATCGCGGCTGGCCATTGTTGTGCCCTCTCCCCTTGCGGGAGAGGGCAACACCGCTGGGGGATACAACCTCACTAGGGTGAGGGGTCTCTCTTCGCGAGTCCGGAATTGTAGGGTGGGCAAAGGCGCACTTGCGCCGTGCCCACGAACCTTGCAAGACAGCAATAGACACGTGGGCACGCTTCGCTTTGCCCACCCTACGGCACTGCGCCGTGAGTATGTCAGGTGACCGCGCCCCGCGCCGCGATCGGCCAAAGCGCCTCCACGCGGGCGTCCGGTTTATTGAAGCCGCGCACGCCGACATACCAGTCGTAGAGATTGACGGTCGGGTCGCAATGACCCGGGATGAGCGTCACCTTGTCGCCAATCGCCAGCCGTGACGAAGCGCTGTCGAAGTCGAGCAGGCCGTGCTCGTCAGAGGGCCGATGATAGCGCAGGTCGGGCCGGCCCAGCACAACCGGAAATCCGCTGTCGTTTGACAGGGCCTTGTGGCCCGCATCGATGACCGCGCGTTCGCCGGAGGGAGTGCTCATCACGGTCGCGATCACGAACAGCGCATGCTCAAACAGGTTGGCATTGCGCGTCCCGTCGGCGACGTTTTTCGCGTAGTCGGCGTCCATGAAAATATAGGAGCCGGCCTGCAATTCGTTCCAGACGCCGCTAGCGCCTTCGAGTTCGAACGTCCCGGTTCCCGCGCCTCCAATCGTCCGGCATTGAAAGCCTGCCTCCTTGAGGACGCGAAGTGTTTCCATGGTCGCGTTCGCGGCACTGGCGATGGCAGCGCGCCGCTCCTCCGGCGTGCGCAAGTGCTGGGCGGAGCCGTGGTAGGCCTGTAAGCCGCCGAACGACAGGAAGCGCGAACCCGCCGCCTGCCGCGCCAGGCCGGCTGCGGCTGGCCCCGGCCTGACGCCGCAGYGACCGGCACCGACGTCGACCTCGACCAGGACTTCGATCTGCGAGCCGGCCCGTTCCGCGGCGAGCGCCAGTTGCTCAAGAACGATCGAATTGTCGACGCAAACGCTGATGCGCGCGTGGCGCGCGAGGGACGCGAGCCGTTCCAGCTTCCGCAGACCCACGACCTCATTGCTGACGAGGACGTCACTCACCCCGCCCGCCACCAGGATCTCGGCCTCGGCAACCTTCTGGCAACACATGCCAACCGCGCCGCGCGCGATCTGCTTGGCCGCGATGATCGGTGACTTATGGGTCTTCGCATGCGGACGCAACCGAACGCCGAGCTTGCCGACCGCTGTCGCCATCGTGTCGAGATTGCGCTCGAAGGCGTCGAGGTCGATGATCAGCGCCGGTGTATCGATCTCGGAAAGCGGCGCGCCGATTTGGGTGGGTGGAAGGGACATCGAAAACCAGCTGATTGTGTTCGGGCTCGCGCCCCGAATATGCGGCAGCCTTTCTATGGCAACAACGGCCGTCGCACCAGTGCTGGCGGCTTCGACGCTCGGCTGCAAAGGTCGACGAGCAACGTGAGAAGGGCTCGCACCAGGACCCGTCGCTGATCTGCTCCGGGGCAGACGCAGGACTCGTGCGGTGAGCAGCCCCTCTGCTGCAAGTACGATTTCGGAATATTGGTATTCTATCCCTGTTTTGCCCGACGGGTCAAGGGTTCGTCAGGCGCCTTGCGTGCGATGAGGCGCAAGCCATTGATTCCTCACGCCCCGGCTACTGTGCATGGGGTTGTTTTTCAGATTTTGATGTGAGGGCCGCAGGAGCGGTCGTCAGCTCTGCCGAAAACCCATGCGGAACGCGCCCCAGTGCCTGCCGCGGACCATGATCGGTGACGACAGGTCCTTCATCAGCACGAACTGCCCGCCGCCCATGTCTCGGCGATAGGTTTGCAGCAGGAAGGGTTTTGTGTTGGCCGCGACCTTCTTCACCGCGCGGTCGCTGAACAGGCGGCGGTTGCGGCAATTGGCGTTATTCCAGACCGGGTCCTTGCCCTGCGGCAGGCGGTAGTTCGGATTGTGGGTCGGCAGGTAGCCGCCCCTGGCCCAGGCGACGCAGAAAACGATGCGGGGGTCGGATTTCTGGATCGGGTCCTGGATGGCGGGCAGCACGCGGTCGGCGAAGTCGACGTAGCTGGTGAGATACTGCTTTGGATCGGTGCCGGGAATTTCCCGGTACTTCTCGTCCATGAGCTGGTCGAGCGTGATCTCGCCGCGATCGATCGCGGCCTCGAACTCGGCCGAGATCTGCCTGGCGGTCTCGACGACCGCGCGGATCAGCGGCGCGTCCGACGTCTCCACGCCGCTGTCGGCGATCATCGCGATCAGGCCTTCGGAGGTGTCGAGCAGCTTGGTCACCCGCTGGTCGGCGTTCTTGAGATCGCGCGAGGAGAGGTCGACGCCCTTGGCCAGCTCGTTGAGCTCTGTGATGACGGTGTCGCAATGGCCGAGATTGGAGGTCGCCGCGCGCGTGACGCTGTCGATCTCGGCTTCGACGGAGGCAAAGCCCTGCTGCACGCGCGAGATGATGCCGGAGATCTGCTGGGCGCCTTCGCCCGCGGTCTTTGCGCGCAGCGAGGCGTCGCTGCTCTCGCCGATCAGGCCTTCGATCTGGCCGTCGAGATCGCGCACGGTGTCGGAGATCTGATGCGTGGCCTGGCGGGTGGCTTCCGCGAGGTTCTTCACCTCGCTTGCCACCACCGCGAAGCCGCGTCCGGCATTGCCGGCGCGCGCGGCCTCGATGGTCGCGTTGAGCGCGAGCAGATTGGTCTGCTTCGCGATCGCTTCGATCGAGCCGGACACCTTTGCGACCTGCGCCAGCGCGGAGCCGACGGCGCTCAAGCGCGCCTCGATCCGGCCCACAGCGGCGACGAGCTCCGAGATGTGGCTGACCGCGGCGTCGACCGCGCCGCGCGACTGCGCGATCTCGCCGACGGCGGCCGAGGTGGTCGACTGCACCGCCTGCGACGCATTGGCGATGTCGTGGTTGGCCGAGACCATCGTCTCGGCCGTCTTCTGGAGGTGATGAAACCGTTCAGACTGGTTCGCGACGCGGCTTGCGACCTCCTGGACGTTGCCGGCGATGTCGGCAAGTTCCACGCCGAGGCCGCCGATGCGGTCGGCAAGCTGGTCGATGAGGCGCTCGGCCAGCGTCCGGTTCGATCCGGTGTCCAATACTGCAAGCTGCGCGACGGACATGTTTGGGCTTCCTCCAGTCAGAGCCGTGCGCCGGCCCTCCGCGGCATTCCCATTCCAATCCCGATTCTAAAGGATGATTCGCGTCCGGCGTCTTGCCTGAGCGTGCACTCAGGCGCGAAGAATTGTCATCGCGCTTTAGCTCCTTGTTTGCGCATGATCTTTTTGAAGAACCGCGGCACGCTTTTTTTCGGATTGCGCGCTAGAGCTTATAGGCCGTCCTGAATCCACCCCAGTGCCGGCCCTGCACGCGGACCGGGACGTCGATCTCGCGCATCATGACCGTGTTCCCGTTGCCCATGTCGCGCGCATAGCTCTGGATCAGATACGAGCGCAGGTTGTGCGCGGCCCCCAACCCCGCCGGATCGTTGAAAATCCGTCGGTTGCGGCAGTTGGCCGTATTCCAGGCGGCGTCGCCCGGCCGTTGCGGATGCGAGTAGATCTTGTTGTGCACCGGCAGGAAGCCGTTGCGGTCGACCATGGCGCAGAACGCCATGCGGGGCTCCTTGGCCAGGAACGCCTCCTGGAACGGCGGCAGCGCGCGGTCGGCCCAGTCCAGATATCTGGTGCGGTATTGCTGCGGATTGGTGCCGGCGATTTCGACGTAATCGGTATCGAAGAGATCGTCGATCTTGACTTCGCCGCGCGCAACCGCCTGCTCGAAGATCCTGGTCAGCGCGTTGCCCGCCTCCAGCGCACGGGTGACGAACTCCGTGTTCTCCTCGTGGATCGACCAGAGCTTGTCCTCGATCTTCTCGTTCAGCTCGGCGGTAGGGCCGACGAATTGGGTGCGGGCGCCGGCCTTGGACTGCTCGATGACACGCAGGCGGCACGAGCCGACATCTTCGAGGCTGCCGTCGATGATGCCCTGCGGCGCGAGCCGGCCTGCGTCCGCGCCGCCGATCAGCACGCCATCCATCGCGATTTCGTAGACCGGCATCAGCCCGCGCGCGGTCTCGAGCTTGAGATGGCAGGGCAGCCGCTCGGTCTTGCGGCGATCGTCGTGCTCGCTCTGCCGGAGCAGGATCGCGCAGCGCGATTTCAGCTTCTGCGCGAAGGTGGTGACGGCCTTGCCGGCACTGGCGACGCTCTCGCCGTGGGTCGCGGCGGCCTTGGTCGCGGCATCGATCTCGGCGGCGCTCTCGCCGACCGAGATGATGAACTGCGACGCGCTGGCCGCGTTGTTGGAGACCTCGCCGGTGGTCGCGTTCTGCTCGGCCACGGCGCCGTTGACGGTGTCGAACACCGGCCGGATCGCCTCGATCGCCTGCGAGATGCGATGGACCGCATCCGCCGATCCGGCCGCGTCACGCTGCAGCGCGTCGATCTTCCTGGTGATCTCTTCGGTCGCGCCCTGGGTCTGCACCGCGAGCGCTTTGACCTCGGTGGCGACGACCGCGAAGCCCTTGCCGGCCGCGCCGGCGCGCGCCGCCTCGATGGTCGAGTTGAGCGCGAGCAGCGTGGTCTGCCGCGCGATCTGCGCGATCAGATTGACGACATTGCCGATTGCGGCCGAGGACTCGCGCAGCCGGTCGACATTGGCGCGCGCCTCCTGCGCCGCGGCGCTGGCCTCGTCGGCGAGCTTGCCGGCCGCGCGGACCTGCGCGCCGATTCCCTGTGCGGACTGGGTGAACTTGTCGGCGGCCTGGGCGAAGGTGGAGGCGGTCGATTGCGCGGAATTGGTCCGGCCGGTCAGCGCGTCGGTGCGCAGGCGGATATCGGCAAGCGTCGCCGCGGTCGCCTCCGCGCCGCCGGCGACCGAATTGGCGGCACGCTCAAGCTGGCGAATCATCGCGCCCAGCTCGAGTTCCAGCAGTTCGAGGATTTCCCTGGCCGAATCGCTCTCGGCGGCCGGCGCGGGCTCGGCATTGACGGCAGGCGGCGCAGCTTGCGGGGCTGTCGCAGGCGCGGCCGAATCCGGCAGACGCTTCCGAAATAGTCCGAACGCCATCAGGTCACTCTTGTCGGGGGACGGGCGGTCGCTATTTTCGCAGGCCGGAATGAAGTCAGGGTTAACGATGCCTAACATCTGGACAGGGGGCCCTACGGTATTACCTTAAAGTATGAGAGACCCTTTCATTCCGGTGGGTTGGCGGCCTATAAGGCCGCGCTTCCCACTCTCGCTGGCGGACACTTCCCTAGAGACCAAGAGACCACGCATGGCCGGACATTCCCAATTCAAGAACATCATGCACCGCAAGGGGCGGCAGGATGCCCAGAAGTCGAAGCTGTTCGGCAAGCTGGCGCGGGAAATCACCGTTGCGGCCAAGTTGGGGACGCCCGATCCCAACATGAACCCGCGCCTGCGTGCGGCGATCACCGCGGCGCGCCAGGAGAACATGCCGAAGGACAATATCGAGCGCGCCGTCAAGAAGGCGCTCGGCAGCGACGGCGAGAACTATGACGAGATCCGCTACGAAGGCTATGGCCCGGGCGGCGTCGCCGTCATCGTCGAGGCGTTGACCGACAATCGCAACCGCGCCGCCTCCGACATCCGCTCCTTCTTCACCAAGTCGGGCGGCAACCTCGGCGAAACAGGCTCGGTCTCCTTCATGTTCGACCGCACCGGCATCATCGAATATGACCGCAGCGTCGCCTCCGACGATGCGGTGCTCGATGCCGCGATCGAGGCCGGCGCCGACGACGTCATCTCCGGCGAGGGCGGCCATGAGATCTACGCCTCGACCGAAAGCTATCGCGACGTCGCCAAGGCGCTGGAAGCCAAATTCGGCGAGCCGCGCAAGGCCGCGCTGATCTGGAAGCCGCAGAACACGGTCGCGGTCGACGACGAGACCGGCGAGAAGCTGCTGAAGCTGATGGACCTGCTCAACGAGCACGACGACGTCCAGCACGTCTACGCCAATTTCGAGGTCTCGGACGCGCTGATGGCGAAGATGGGCGGGTAGGGTTCGTTCCGCTTGGACGGTGCACCCCCTCGCCCCGCTCTTGCGGGGAGAGGGTCGGGGTGAGGGGCTGTTTCCGCGTAGACGCTGACAGACGGACTCGCGGAGAGTCCCCCTCACCCGGAATCCGCGCTTCGCGCGCATTCCGGCCTCTCCCCGCAAGCGGGGAGAGGCGAAGGGCCGACCCCACTTCCCCTGTTACTTTCGTTCTGTTTCTGTTTCCCCCACAGCGGCCAGCCGCTATCACTGGCCCATGACCGCGCTCCCGATTCGCGTCCCCGTTCGCATCATTGGCATCGACCCCGGCCTGCGCCGCACCGGTTGGGGCGTGATCGAGTCCGAGGGCAATCGGCTCGTCTACGTCGCCTGCGGCTCGGTGGAACCGCCGGACGACCTGCCGCTCGCAAGCCGCCTGCTCGCGATCCATGAAGGGCTCGCGGCCGTGCTCTCCGACCACAAGCCGATGGAAGCCGCGGTCGAGCAGACGTTCGTGAACAAGGACGGCGTCGCGACGCTGAAACTCGGCCAGGCCCGCGGCGTCGCCATGCTGGCGCCCGCAATGTTCGGCATCACGGTGGCCGAATACGCGCCGAACCAGGTGAAGAAGACCGTGGTCGGCGCCGGCCACGCCGACAAGCACCAGATCGCGATGATGCTGAAGATTTTGCTGCCCAAGGCCGAGCCGCCGTCCGCGGATGCCGCCGACGCGCTCGCCATCGCCATCACCCACGCCCATCACCGCCAGAGCACGGCGCTGCGGCTGAAGGTGGTTGGGATATGATCGGCAAGCTCAAGGGCCTGATCGATTCCTACGGCGAGGATTATGTGCTCCTCGACGTCGGCGGCGTCGGCTATCAGGTGCATTGCTCGACGCGGACGCTGCAGCATCTGCCGTCGCCGGGCGAAGCCGCCGTGTTGTCGATCGAGACCTATGTCCGCGAGGACCAAATCAAACTGTTCGGCTTTCGCACCGACCAGGAGCGCGAATGGTTTCGCCTGCTCCAGACCGTGCAGGGCGTCGGCGCAAAAGTCGCGCTCGCCGTGCTCGGGACGCTGGCGCCCTCCGATCTCGCCAACGCCATTGCGCTACGCGACAAGGCCGCGGTGGCGCGCACGCCCGGCGTCGGCCCCAAGGTCGCTGAGCGCATCGTCACCGAATTGAAGGACAAGGCGCCGGCGTTTGCCAATGTCGATCCGGCCGTTGTGCACCTCGCCGGCGCCGTCGACGACCAGCGTGCGCCGCGGCCCGTCGCGGATGCGATCTCCGCGCTGGTCAATCTCGGCTACGGCCAGCCGCAGGCGGCCGCCGCCATCGCGGCGGCATCGCGCAGTGCCGGCGAGACTGCCGAGACCGCGCAGCTCATTCGGCTCGGCCTGAAGGAGCTCTCGAAGTGAGCGCGTCGATGGTCAATCTCGTAGGGTGGGCAAAGCGAAGCGTGCCCACCATCTGTAGAATGATCGGAGATATGGTGGGCACGGCGCGAAGAGCGCCTTTGCCCACCCTACGATCAGGCTTATCCGCATGACCACGCCCCCCCGCATGGTCACGCCCGAGCGCCGCTCCGATGACGTCGGCGACACCGCGCTGCGCCCGCAGTCGCTGTCCGACTTCGTCGGCCAGCAGCAGGCGCGCAAGAATCTCTCGATCTTCATCGAGGCGGCGCGCAAGCGCGGCGAGGCGCTGGATCACGTGCTGTTCGTAGGCCCCCCGGGCCTCGGCAAGACCASGCTGGCGCAGATCGTGGCCAAGGAGCTCGGCGTCGGCTTTCGCGCGACGTCGGGCCCGGTGATCGCCAAGGCCGGCGATCTCGCCGCGCTCCTCACCAACCTCGAAGAGCGCGACGTACTCTTCATCGACGAGATCCATCGCCTCAGCCCGGCGGTGGAAGAGGTGCTCTATCCCGCGATGGAGGACTTTCAGCTCGATCTCATCATCGGCGAGGGCCCGGCGGCGCGCTCGGTCAAGATCGAATTGTCGAAATTCACGCTCGTCGGCGCCACCACGCGCGCCGGCCTGCTCACCAATCCGCTGCGCGATCGTTTCGGCATTCCGGTCCGGTTGAACTTCTACACCATCGAGGAGCTGGAAAGCATCGTCACCCGCGGCGCGCGGGTGCTCAATGTCGGCATGAGCGCGGACGGCGCCAACGAGATCGCGCGCCGCGCCCGCGGCACGCCGCGCATCGCCGGCCGCCTGTTGCGGCGCGTGCGCGATTTCGCCTCCGCCGCCGATGCCGCCTCGATCGACCGCAAGATCGCCGACCACGCGCTGAGCGCGCTCGAGGTCGACGCCGCAGGCTTAGATGCCATGGACCGCCGCTACCTTACGACCATCGCGCAGAACTATGGCGGCGGCCCGGTCGGCGTCGAGACGATGGCCGCCGCGCTGTCCGAGCCGCGCGACGCGATCGAGGACATCATCGAGCCCTATCTGATCCAGTGCGGCTACCTCCAGCGCACCCCGCGCGGCCGCCTGCTCACCTCGCACGCCTTCCGCCATCTCGGCATCGCAGAGCCCTCGCGCGACGCGGCGCAGTTCGGCCTGTTCGGCACGGACGAGAGCGACGATTGATTTGCGCCTCCAAAGCGCTCCTTCTATCATGAATTTCCGGTAATCTTGTGCAGACGGTCTGCACAAGCGCACCCCAATTCCGCTCCAATCGGGCCGCATTACGGAAAGCGCATCACGACCGGGCTTCCATGATCACGCGCCGTCATCTCATCCGTTCCATCGGCGGTCTGTCCGCCCTCGGCATCTCGACCGCCGCCTATGGCGTCGGCGTCGAGCCGGTGCTGCGCCTTCGCGTCACCCGCTATCATCCGACCCCGCGGCAATGGCCCGTGGACTTTCCGCTGAAGATCGCCGTGATCGCCGATATTCACGCCTGCGATCCCTGGATGTCGCTGGATCGGATCGAGGCCATCGTCGACCGTACCAACGCGCTGAACGCCGACCTCATCGTGCTGCTCGGCGACTATGTCGCCGGTCTCCACCAGGTCACCCGCATCATTCCGGCCAACGAATGGGCGAGGGTGCTGGCCGGCCTGAAGGCGCCGCTCGGCGTTCACGCCGTGATGGGCAATCACGATTATTGGGACGACAAGGTCGTGCAGCGGGCCGGGCACGGGCCGACGGTGGCGCATCGCGCGCTCGAGGTGGCCGGCATTCCCGTCTACGAGAACGACGCCGTGCGCTTGACCAAGGACGGCCGCTCCTTCTGGCTCGCCGGCCTCGGCGATCAGCTCGCCTATTTTCCAGCGCAGCGTTACGGCCGCGTGCAGCGCTTCGGCGCCGACGATCTCAATGCGACGCTGGCAAAGGTGACCGACGACGCGCCGATCATCCTGCTCGCGCATGAGCCCAACATCGCGCCGCGCGTGCCCGCGCGCGTCGCGCTGCAACTGTCCGGCCACACCCATGGCGGCCAGATCCGCCTGCTCGGCTGGTCGCCGGCCGTTTCGCGGCAGCATGGCCTCCGGCTCGCCTACGGCCATTTCCGGCTCAAATGCGACGTCATCGTTTCCGGCGGCCTCGGTTGCAGCCTCATGCCGATCCGCGTCGGCGTGCCGCCCGAGATCGTCGAGGTGACGCTGGGGCGAGGGCCTGTGGTGGCGTAGTTCGGCTTGCGCGTCCGGCCGTTTTTGCGCAAAACGGGCCTCTATCTGAAAAGAAGAGGCTCGCGACGTGACAGCTCATCTCGACGGCGAGATCCGCGACGGCCGCCACCACATGCAGGTCCGCGTCTATTACGAGGACACGGACTTTTCCGGCATCGTCTATCACGCCAATTATCTGCGCTTCATGGAGCGCGGGCGGACCAATCACCTTCGCCTGATGGGCGCCGAGCAGCAGGCATTGTTCGAGCAGCCCGCGACGGAGGATGCCGGATTCGCCTTCGTCGTGCGCTCGATGCATCTGGATTTCCTCAAGCCCGCGCGGATGGACGACGTGCTCGACGTCGTGACCTGGCCGGTCGCGGTGAAGGGCGCCTCGATCATGCTGGCGCAGGAGGTGCGGCGCGGCGAGGACGTGCTGGTGAAGGCCGAGGTGCGCGTCGCCTTCATCAGCGGCGGCCGCGCCCAGCCGATCCCGAAATCGATCCGGACATTGATGAAGGCCGATCTGATTTCGTGATCGCCCGATAGGCAATCGCCTCTCGACACCGCCGTGTGCGGCGATAGATTTGCGCTCCCGTCAACCGATGAGGCCAGCCATGTCGCGCCCGCCGCTTCCGCCGTTCACGAGAGAGACTGCCGCGCAAAAAGCCCGCATGGCCGAGGACGCCTGGAATTCACGCGATCCGGTGCGCGTCTCGCTCGCCTACACCGAGGACAGCCGCTGGCGCAATCGCTCGGTAGTGTTCCAGGGCCGCGAGGCCATCGTCGCGTTCCTCACCCGCAAATGGGAGAAGGAGCACGACTACCGCCTGATCAAGGACCTCTGGGCCTTCGACGGCAACCGCATCGCGGTGCGCTTCCAGTACGAATGGCACGACGCGTCCGGCCAGTGGTATCGCTCCTACGGCAACGAGCAGTGGGAGTTCGACGAGCACGGGCTGATGCGGCGGCGCGAAGCCTCGATCAACGACATCGCGATCGCAGAGAAGGACCGCCGCTTTCACTGGCCGGCGCCGGGGCCGCGGCCGGCGGATGTGGCGGGGCTGGGGACTGACCCGTTCTGAGGCGCGCAAGCAACTTTCGCCCCTCATGGTGAGGAGCCGCGAAGCGGCGTCTCGAACCATGCAGGCCCCGCTGCCGCATCTCGGCCTCTATCCTTCGAGACGCGCGCGAGAGCGCGCTCCTCAGGATGAGGGGATGGATTTGCGCGCCAAAAACCTCGTGATCGCGCCACCCAGCTTGGCGTTGTCCATCGGCTCTGCCAGCGACGCCCTCGCCGTCGCGACGACATCCTCCGGCGCCTTGCCGTCGCGGAGCTCGCAGCACACTTGCGCGAACTCCACGTCGAACTCCGGATGCGGCTGCACGGTCAGCGTGGCGCCGTTGGCGTAGAGCAGGCCGGCATGCGGGGTGAATTCGGACGAGAGGATCGTCAGCGCGTCGGTCGGCGGCTCGATCACCTGGTCCTGATGCGAGGCGGCGATCGCGACCGCTTCGCCTTCGACGACGCCGTTCTCCGGCAGCACCTGATAGACGTGGCGCCCGATGCCCCAGCCCTTCTCCGACTTGCGCACGGTGCCGCCGAGCGCCTGCGCGATCAGCTGATGGCCGAAGCAGACGCCGACCATGGGCGTCCTGTTTGCATAGGCGGTGCGAACGAATTCTTCCAGCGGCGCGATCCAGTCCAGCCCGTCATAGACGCCGGCGGCCGCGCCGGTGATCAGCACGGCCTCCAGCTTGCCCGGATCGGGGAGTGCGTCGCCATTCGGGATGCTGACCACGTCGACTGTGGCCGCCGGATCCTCGGCGCGGACCATGCGTTCGAACATGTCCGGAAACGAGCCGTGCCGCTCGCGATATTTTTGCGGGACTTTTCCCGTCTCGATGATGGTGATGCGTGCCATGTGCCCCCCGGGTCAAAAGGTTGCGAAGCTCAGTCGCTTTCTGCCCCATGTTGCTGGTGTGGTGCTGTGCGCTCCAGCAGCGCACTCTCCTTGCGAACCTCGTTGAGAAAGGCCTTGGCGAGGCGTGACAGGGGTTCGGCTTCCGACCACAGCATGTAGGCGACCGCGCGCGTTGTCGGCGCGAATGGCCTGACGACGAGGCCGAGGCCGCCATTCTGCCGCGGCGAGAACGGATCGACCACCGCGGCGCCGACGCCGGCGGCGGCGAGCACGCAGGCGGTGTTGCAGTAGCGCACCTCGACGGTCGGCTGGAACGGCGCGCCGGCCCGGGCAAAACTGTCGCGCACGGCTTCACCGAGTCGCGTGCCGCGCTCGAGCCCGATGAAGGGCAGGCCGGAGAGATCAGCGGCCGAGATCACGGGTCTGTCCGCGAGCGGGTGCTGCGGCGGCAGCACGCACACCATCTCGCCGGTGTGCACCACCTCATGCGCGATGCCGGGATGATGCGTCAGGCCGAGCGCGAAGCCGAGCTCGGCGACACGGCTGAGCACGCCCTCGATGATGCCCTCATAGCGGCGCACGTCGAAGAAGACGCGCGTCTCGGGACGGCGTCGCAGGAAGCCAGATAGCGCAGACGGGATGATGCTGTAGGCGAGCGGCGGCGTCGCCACGATGGCAAGATGGCCGGAGCGGTTCTCGCGCAAATCGCGCACGCGGTTCTCGAGCTTGGCATGCAGCGCGAAGATCGCCTCGCTCTCCTTGTAGAGCGCCATCGCTTCCGCGGTCGGGAACAGCCGGTTGTTGACGCGCTCGAACAGCGCGAATCCCGCCTGCGTCTCCATCGTCTTCAGCGCGTTGCTGACCGCGGGCTGCGACAGCGCCAGCTCGTCCGCCGCAGCAACCGTGGTGCGATGGCGGATGACGGCACGCAGGATCTCGAGCTGACGCAGGTTCATATCACCGCCGATTATACTCTGGGCCAAAAGATCATAGCAGAACGAATTGCTTTTGCAGCCCCGCTTGCGCGTAATGGCAGCGGATTTGCACGCTGGATCAATGGGTTCATCCGCCCATTGAGGCAGCACTGCGCACAGATTGGAGGCAATCTTGGTTCGTGTCCTTCGCGCCGCCGCCGCCCAGATGGGGCCGACGCAAAAAGCCGATACGCGCGAGCATACGCTGGGCCGCATGATCGACCTGCTGGAGCAAGCGGCCGGCCGTGGTGCCAGCCTCGTGGTGTTTCCCGAGCTTGCCTTCACGACCTTCTTTCCGCGCTGGCTGCTGGAGGGCGAGGCGCTCGACCAGTACTTCGAGCGCAGCATTCCGAACCCGGCCGTCGCCAAGCTGTTCGATCGGGCGCGGGCGCTGCGTGTCGGCTTCTATGTCGGCTATGCCGAGCTGACGCCGGACGGCCGCCGCTACAATTGCGCCATCCTGGTCGACCGCGACGGCGAGATTCTCGGCCGCTATCGCAAGGTGCATCTGCCCGGTTCGGTCGAGCCGCGCCCGGGTGCGCGCTATCAGCAACTCGAGAAGCGCTATTTCGAATATGGCGACCTCGGCTTCCCCGCCTTCCGCGCCGGCTCGGCCTGGGCCCACGCCATCATGGGCATGATGATCTGCAATGATCGCCGCTGGCCGGAATCCTGGCGCGTGCTCGGCCTGCAAGGCGTCGAGCTCGTCTGCATCGGCTACAATTCGGCGGCCTATGATCCCAATGGCGGCACGACGGAAGACGGGGCGCTCCGCACCTTCCACTCGACACTGGTGACGCAAGCCAACGCCTACATGAACGCGACCTGGGCGATCTCGGTGGCGAAGGCGGGCGAGGAGGATGGTTCCGGCCTGATCGGCGGCTCCTGCATCGTCGATCCCAACGGCCGCATCGTCGCGCAGGCCGAGACGCTGGCGGACGAGGTGGTCGTCGCCGACATCGATCTCGACCTCTGCCGCCAGGGCAAGGACAAGATGTTCAATTTCGCCGCCCATCGGCGGCCCGAGCAGTACCGGGTGATCACCGAGCGCGCCGGCGTCATCGAGCCGGCCGTCCTCGACGCCGACTGAGCAAGTGGCACGGCGCTGGCAAGCGTCGTCAAAAGGAAAAGATCGGCACAGGAAGAAGATTGGCAAAGGAGCTGACATGACACGCCTCTCGCTCTCTCTCGGTCTTGCAGCGCTGGCTGCCATTGCGTCCGCCAAAGCCGCCGAACTCCCGGCGGAGATCAAGCAGGCGGGCACCCTGCGGCTGACGGTCAACTCGACCTACGCCCCGATGGAATATCGCGATCCCGCCACCAGCGAGCTGGTCGGGCTCGACATCGACCTTGCGAACGAGCTCGCCAAGCGGCTCGGCGTGAAGATCGTCTGGAGCGAGACGCCGTTCGCCGAGCTGATCCCCTCGCTCCAGACCAAACGCGCCGACTTCATCATCTCCGGCATCTCGGACCGCGCCTCGCGGCGCGAGACGGCCGATTTCGTCGACTATCTCGCGACCGGCCCGCAGTTCTTCGTCATGGCGGAGAGCGTGACCAAGGCCGCGACCGATCTCTGCGGCAAGAAGGTCGGCACCACGCGCAGCACCAGTTTCCCGGTCGAGATCGAGAAGTGGAGCAAGCAGAATTGCGAGGCGGTCGGCAAGCCGGCCATCCAGTACGTCCCGGGCGAGAACTCGATCGACGTCCGCAACCAGCTCAAGCAGGGCCGCGTCGACGCCGCCGTGCAGGGCAGCGAGACGCTGCCTTATGCGCAGACGCAGGAGCCCGGCAAATACCGCGTCGTTGGCGAGCAGTTGTCCACCGGCTATCAAGGCATCATGTTCCGCAAGGACGATGCAGCCTTGCGCGAAGTGGTGACGGAGAAGCTCACCGGCATGATCGCCGACGGCTCCTACAAGGCCGTGCTCGACAAATGGGGTCTGGGGGCGAATGCGGTCGCCCAGCCCATGCTGAACGCGGCGCCGCAATGAAGCCGGCACCGGCACTCGCGGAGGGTTTTCCCGATCTGTCGGGGATGCGGATCGCGCGCGAGCCGCACTGGTTTCGCTGGCTCAGCGCAGCCCTGATCGTCCTGGTGCTGGCGGCGATCGGGCGCGCCTTTGCAGGCGGCCAGATCGAATGGTCCTATGTCAGCCGCTTCCTGACCGCCAAGGTGATCCTCGAAGGCATCGTCAACACCATGGTGATGGCCGTGCTGGCGATGGCGCTCGGCATCTTCCTCGGTATCGTCGTCGCGATCATGCGGTTGTCGCCCAATCCGGTGCTGAAGACGGTCGCGGCCGGCTACACCTGGCTGTTCCGCGGCACGCCGCTGATCCTGCAACTGCTGCTGTGGTTCAATCTCGCGCTGGTATTCCCGACCATCGGCATCCCCGGCCTGTGGAGCGCGCGCGCCGTCGACGTCATGACGCCATTCCTCGCCGCGCTGCTCGGACTCGGCATCAACCAGGGCGCCTATACCTCCGAGGTGATGCGTGCCGGCATGCTGTCGGTCGACATCGGGCAATATGAGGCGGCGCAGGCGATCGGCATGGGACGGCTGCGCGCGTTGCGCCGCATCATCCTGCCGCAGGCGATGCGCGTGGTGATCCCGCCGCTCGGCAACGAGTTCATCGGCATGGTGAAGGCGACCTCGCTCGCGAGCGTGATCCAGTATCCGGAAGTGCTGCATAACGCAGAGAACATCTACTACGCCAATTCCCGCGTGATCGAGCTCCTGATCGTCGCCGGGCTCTGGTACCTGCTCGTCGTCTCGATCCTGACGCCGCTCCAGATGCTGCTCGAACGCCGTTTTGCACGCGGCACATTGCGGTTGGCGCGATGACAAAACCGCTCGTCGCGATCCGCTCCGTCAGCAAGAGTTTTGGAGAGTTTCAGGCTCTCAAGAACATCTCGCTCGACATCTGGCCCGGCGAGGTGATGTGTCTGATCGGCGCCTCCGGCTCGGGCAAGACCACGCTGCTCCGCTGCATCAACCAGCTCGCCGCGATCGATGCCGGCGGCATCTGGCTCGACGGCGAGCTGCTGGGGGTGCGCGAGCAGAACGGACGGCTGCATCGCCTGACCGAGCGCCAGATCGGTCGGCAGCGGCTGAAGACCGGCATGGTGTTCCAGCGCTTCAATTTGTTTCCGCACAAGACCGCGCTGGAGAACATCACCGAAGGCCCGCTCCAGGTGCAGGGCCGCAAATTCGATGAGGTGCGCGCCGAGGCGCTCGAGCTGCTCAGGCGCGTCGGGCTCGCGACCAAGGCAGACTCCTATCCCGCGCAACTCTCCGGCGGCCAGCAGCAGCGCGTGGCGATTGCCCGCGCGCTCGCCATGAAACCGATGCTGATGCTGTTCGACGAGCCGACCAGCGCACTCGACCCGGAGCTGGTCGGCGAGGTGCTCGCGGTGATGAAGGAGCTGGCGAAGAGCGGCATGACCATGATGGTGGTGACGCACGAGCTCGGCTTCGCCCGCGAGGTCGCCGACCGTGTCGTCTACATGGACCAGGGCGCGATCGTCGAGCAGGGCCGCGCCTCCGACGTGTTGGGCGCGCCGCGCGAGGAGCGCACCAGGGCATTTCTTTCGGCAGTGATCTGAATGGGGGCGTTTCGATGATCAGACTTCTTCTTGCGACGGCGCTGGCGTGCGCCACAACGGCTTCGGCAATGGCGATCGACTTGCCGGCCGAGATCGCCAAGCGCGGCAGCATCAAGGTCGCGATCGTGCCGAACTATCCGCCGATGGAGTTCCGCGATCCCGCCACCAGCGCGCTGTCCGGCTTCGATGTCGAGCTCGGCGAGGCGATCGGCCGCAAGCTCGGAGTCAAGATCGAGTGGCAGGAGACCAGCTTCGACCAGTTCATGCCGTCGATCTCGACCGGCCGCGTCGATGCGATCCTTTCGGGCTTCACGGACTACGCGAGCCGGCATGAGACGGCGAGCTTCATCGACTATCTCAAAAGCGGTCCGAACTTCTTCGTGCAGCAGTCGCGCGCGGCCGAGTTCAAGGACATGGCCGCGCTCTGCGGCAAGAAGGTTGGCGCCAGCCGTCGCACCAAGTTTCCGGCCGAGATCGCGGCCTGGAGCGAGAAGAACTGCGGTAGCGCTCCGATCGTCTTCGTCGGCACCGACGGCTCGGCCGATGCCCGCACCCAGCTCAAGCAGGGCCGCATCGACGCCGCCGTGCAGGGCAACGAGACGCTGCCTTACATCATGGACCTCGAGCCCGGCGCGTATGCGCCGGTCGGCACGCCGATCTCGCAGCAATTCACCGGCATCGCCCTGCCGGTCAAGGAAAAGGCGCTTCAGCAGGCCATGCTGGAGGCAGTCGACGCGCTGATTGCCGACGGCACCTATCGTACCCTGCTCGCCAAGTGGAAACTGAGCGACAACGCAATAGAGAAGGCGACCATCAATGCTGGACAGTAAGGCACTCCAGAGCATCCCGCTCGTTCCGGCCAACACTGCGGATCCCGCGCCGGAATACCCGTGGCCGAAGCCGTACAATTCGGCGATGTTCCTGTCGTTCGACGTGGACGCGGAAAGCGCCTGGACCAGCAAGGATGCGGTGCACGCGCAGCGGCTCATCACCATGAGCTATGGCGGCTACGAGGCGCGCGTCGGCACGCCGAAGCTGCTGGAGCTGCTCGACCAACTCGACCTCAAGGCGACGTTCTTCGTCACGGGATGGTCGGTCGATGCGCATCCGGCGATGGCCGAATCCATCCTCAAGGCCGGCCACGAGATCGGTCATCACGGCTATCACCATCTGCTGCCCGATCCCGGCGATCCCTGGATCGAGGAGGAACTGGAGCGCGGCTTCGAGGCGCTGAAGCGCCGGCTTGGCGTCAGGCCGACCGGCTATCGTGCGCCCTATGGCGAGTTCACGGAGGAGCTGCGCGCAGCACTGGTGCGCCATGGCATCGTCTACACCTCGTCGTTTCGCGACGACGTCAGGCCCTATCGCCATCGCCTCGCCGACGGCAAGCCCGGCACGATCGAGCTGCCGGTGACCGCGAGCTATGACGACTGGATGCACGGCCTCTCGGCCCGTTTCAGCCCGCGCTCGATCTTCCCCAAGGAGCATGTGCTCTCGATCTGGAAGGACGAACTCGATGAGGTGCGCGACTGGGGTGCGATGGTGACGACGGTGCTGCACCCGCAATGCAGCGGCCGTCCGATGCGGCTGCGCCTGCTGCGCGAATTCCTGACCTACGCAAAGTCGTGCCCTGACGTCTGGATCACCACCGGCGAGAAGATCGCGGAAAACTTCCTGCGCCACGAGGCCGGTAACCGCTAGGCAATGCCATGACCCGCATCCTCGTCATCAATCCGAACTCCTCCGCGTCGGTGACGGCGGCGATCGACGATGCGGTCACGCCGCTGCGAATCGCCGGCGGACCGGAGATCGAGGTGGTCGGCCTCGCCGAGGGGCCGCCCGGGATCAGCTCGCAACGCGATGCCGACAGCGTCGTGATGCCGCTGGTCAACCGCGTCACGCGCGATGATGCCGATGCCTTCGTGCTGGCCTGCTTCAGCGATCCCGGCCTGCATGCGGTGCGCGAGGCGGCAGGCCGCCGTCCGGTGATGGGGATCGCGGAATGCGGCATCTTTCGCGCGCTGATGCTGGGCGAACGTTTCGGTGTCATCGCGCTGTCGCCGTCGAGCATCCGCCGCCAGCAGCGCATGGCGCGGCTGATGGGCGTCGATAGCCGCTATGCCGGAAGCTGGTCGGTCGGCGCGAGCGCGGCGGAAACGGCGGGCGCGGACATCCGCGGCCGGTTGATCGAAGCCGGCCGCGCGCTGGTCACGCAATGCCGCGCCGACGTCGTGGTGATGGGCTGCGCCGGCATGGCGTCGCATCGCGCGGCGATTGCGGAGGCGATCGGCGTGCCGGTCGTCGAGCCGGCGCAGCAGGCCGTCGCAGCCGCGATCGGTGCAGTTTTGTTGAACACATAAGATCCTTCAGGAGCCTCTTGTAATGCCCGTCTCCCGCCGCTCGCTCCTCAAGGCCGCCGCAGCAATGCCGGCGCTGTCGTTCCCGGGCATCGTCCGCGCCGAATCCCAGACCACGCTGCGCTTCATCCCCGTCATCGATCTCGCCTTCGTCGATCCCATCTATTCGACCGCGCAGGTGTCGCGAAACCACGGCTTCATGGTCTACGACACGCTCTACGGCATGAGCTCCTCGCTCCAGGTCTCGCCGCAGATGCTGTCGGGCCAGGCCATCTCCGGCGACCAACTGCAATGGGACCTCACCCTGCGTGACAGCCTGTTCTGGCACGACGGCGAGCGCGTGCTGGCGCGCGATTGCGTTGCGAGCATCCGCCGCTGGGCCGCTCGCGACGGGTTTGGCGGCGAGCTGATCGAGGCGACGGCAGAACTGTCGGCCGCTGACGACCGCACCATCCGCTTCCGCCTCAAGCGTCCGTTCCCGCTGCTGCCGCAGGCGCTCGGCAAGGCCGCGATCAACCCCTGCTTCATGATGCCCGAGCGGCTGGCGAGCCAGGATCCGTTCAAGCCGTTGACCGAAGTGATCGGCAGCGGCCCGTTCCGCTATCTCGCCGACGAGCGCGTGCAGGGCGCCCGCAACGCCTATGCCAAGTTCGATCGCTATCAGCCGCGCAGCGACGGCAAGCCGGATTGGACCGCGGGCCCGAAGATCGTCCATTACGACCGGGTGGTCTGGACCACCACGCCCGATGCTGGCACCGGCGTCGCCGCGCTCCAGACCGGCGAGCAGGACTGGCAGGAAACCACGCCGCACGATCTGCTTCCCGTCATCAAGGCCGCCGGCGACATCGAGACGCGCATCCTCGACCCCCGCGGCTACGCCTGCATGCTGCGCCTCAATCACCTCCAGCCGCCGTTCGACAATCCCGCGATCCGCCGTGCGCTGCTGGGTGCGATCGATCAGTCCGCCTTCATGACCGCGGTTGCCGGCACCGATCCGGCCTTCCAGGTCTCGCCAATCGGCTACTTCGCGCCGGGCACGCCGATGGCCAGCGACGTCGGTCTCGACGTCTTCCGCGGGCCGCGCGATTACGCCAAGGTCAAGGCGGATCTGAAGGCCGCTGGCTACAACGGCGAGAAGATCGTGCTGCTCGTCCCCACCAATTCGCTGGCGCAAAAACCGCTCGGCGAGATCGCCGTCGACAGTCTGCGCAAGGCCGGCATGAACGTCGAATATGCCGGGCTCGATTTCGCCGTCGTGTTGCAGCGCCAGCTCAAGAAGGATCCGATCGGGCAGGGCGGCTGGAGCGCGGCGGTCGGCAACTGGCAGGGCATCGACTGGCTCAACCCGGCCGGCAACACCAACATCCGCGGCGAGGGCAAGGTCGCCGGCTGGTATGCGAGCGAGAAGATGGGGACCTTGCGCAGCCAGTGGCTGGCGGCCGCCGAGCTTGCCGAGCAGCAGCGCATCTGCCGCGAGATCCAGGCGGTGGCATTCGAGGAAATCCCCTATATTCCAATCGGCCTGTACAAGCAGCCGACCGCCTATCGCAAAGCCATCACCGGCATTCTCGACGGCACCGCCGTCTTCTGGAACGTACGCCCCGCATGAGCACCACAGCAATCTTCGGCAGCTATGTGCTGTCACGGAAAGACGGCGCGCAGGACGTGTTGCGCGACCATTGGGTCCTGGTCGAAGGCAAGAAGATCGCCGCGATCACGCGCGACAGGCCGCGTGCGGATCAAACTTACGACCGTCCCGGCCGCTTCGTTCTGCCGGGCCTGCTGAATCTGCACAATCACTGTTTCAGCGAGGCGGTGGCGCGCAGCCACAGCGAGGACGGCAACGGCCGCAAGAACAACCAGAGCATCGTCTACACAGTGCTGCTGCCGCTGACCAAGCGCGGCGCCGATATCTTGTCGGCGGAAGAACGCATGGCGGTCGCGCGGCTCGGCATCCTCCAGCTCCTCAAGGGCGGCGCCACCACGGTGATGGAGCCGTTCCGCAATTCGATCCCCGAGATGTTCGACGCGGCGGAAGAGATGGGCATCCGCTTCTACGGCGCGCCCTATCTCTTCTCCACCTCCGACGCCAAGGCCGGTCCGGACGGCGTGGTTCAGTACTCCGGCGACGACGGCGCCGCCGACATGGCGACGTGGGACGCGCTCTATCAGCGCTGGAACAATCGCGGCGACGGCCGCATCGGCCTCGCGATGAGCCCGCATGCGACCGACACCTGCGGCCCCGACCTGCTGAAGGCCTGCGCCACCCGGGCGCGCGAGCTCGGCGTGCCCATCACGACGCATATGGCGCAGAGCCGTGCCGAGGTCGAGACCATCGGCAAGCGCTATGGCGGCCGCACGCCGGCGCAATATCTCGACTGGCTCGGCCTGCTCGCGCCCGATCTCATGGCGGCGCATTGCATGTTCAGCACCGACGACGACCTCAAGCTGATGGCCGCGCGCGGCATGACCGTGCTGAACTGCCCGCGGGTGTTCGCGCGCGCCGGAATCACCGCGGCGTTCAGCCGGTTCGCAGAGCACGGCGTGCGCACCGTGGTCGGCACCGACGGCTACAACATGGACCTGCTCGGCGAGCTCAACGCCGCCTCGTTGATCTCCAAGGTCACATCCCAGCGTGCCGACGTCGCCAACTCGCCCGAACTGATCGAGGCGAATACGGCGATTGCCGCCGACGTCATCAGGCGGCCGGACCTCGGCCGGATCGAGCCGGGCGCGACCGCCGATCTCACCGTGGTCGATCTCACCCATCCGCATCTCCAGCCGCTGTTCGATCCGCGCCGCGCGCTGATCGCGCTCGCCAACCGCGCCAATATCGACCAGGTCGTGGTCGACGGCCGCGTGCTGGTCGATGCCGGCCGCTATGTCGGCGCGGATGAGGCGGCGATCACAGCGGCAGGCAGCGCTGCGATCGGCAAGATCTGGGACCTGCCGGAGGCGCAGGCCGCGTTCAACGGCTGAGGGTCGCCTTGTAGCTGGCTTTGCGAGCCGGATGGCGTCCGATCTTGGCAGCACAGTGCCCGGCCCCTCACCCGGATTGCTTCGCAATCCGACCTCTCCCCGCGACAGGGCGGGGAGAGGTTAAGACTCGCGGCACGCGACACCCGTTCAGCTGGCCTTTGGAGTGAGGGACGCGCCGCTCTCTCACTCCCTCGCCCCGTTCTTACGGCGAGAGGGTGGGGTGAGGGGCTGTCTCCGCAATCGAAACTCTCGATCTAATCCTCAAACTCCGCGAGCGACTTGCGCATGGTCTCGACCAGATCCAGCGCCACCGGCGAGGGGCTGCGCTGCGCCGGAAAGACCGCGGAGAATTCGAAGTCGATGCGCGGCAGGAAGCGGCGCACGACGACGCCGCGGGTGGAAAATTCCTGCGCGGTGAAGGGATCGCAGATGGCGACGCCAAGGCCTGACGACACCATGCCGCACATGATCTCCGACAGCGTGGTCTCGACCCTGAGCACGCGGCGGACATCGTGGCGATGGAAAACCTGGTCGACCAGGTGCCGGCTCGACGACCCCGCAGACAGCGAGATGAACGTCTCGCCCTCGAAGTCGCGCGGCTCCAGCACTTCCTTCTCCGTGAGGCGGTGACCGGTCGGCAGCACCGCGACGCGCGCCGGCGCTGGCAGCCTTTGGCTCGGCAGGCCGGAATGCGCGATCGGCACCTCGGCAAAGCCGACGTCGCACTGATTGTTCAGCACCCAGTCGACCACGATCGGCGAGATCACGCCGAAGAAGGCAAGGTTGAGGTTCGGCCGCTCCTTCAGAAAGTGACCGGTAAGCCGTGGCAGATAGCCGTTCGACAGCGCTGGCAGTGCTGCAATTCGCAATGAGCCGGTGCGGCGGCCGCGGATTTCTTCCGCCGCTGCGGTGATGCGTTCGAGTCCGACGAAGGAGCGCTCCACTTCGGTATAGAGCGCCATCGCCGCGGCGGTCGGCACGAGGCCGGTGCCGCGCCGTTCGAACAACTCCATCTTCAACAGCGCCTGGAGGTCGCGCAGCAACCGGCTGACCGCCGGCTGCGTCACGGTCATCAGCGCCGCCGCCTCGGTCACGCTGCCGGTCAGCATCGTCGCGCGGAAGGCCTCCACCTGCCGGGAATTGATCCGGGCCATCCCAAATTCCATTCATAACATTTAGGCATGCAGAGGGTGCCATTATTCATTGGACGATGGAAGCTCGGGTTTGCGATCTTTTTCATCAGGACTGGAGACAGCCCGCTTTTTCGGCAGATTGGAGGGGTTCAAACCTCCGGATCGCGTCAAAACCGCCGACCAGGGGCCGGAGCCCTGATCGGGGAGGCGTTTGCGCGGAAGGAAATGCGGCAACGCGCTTCAGCCAGCGAGACTCGTCGGCACGTCAGCTCATTCCGGTATTGGAGATCGGTCCACATGAAGACTCTTCGCCTTCTGACAGCGGTCAGCATCGCGGCGCTCATTGCCGCCCCGTCGGTCGCCTCGGCCCAGCAGAAAACCCTCTATGTCGCCGGCTACGGCGGCTCGTTCGAGAAGACCATCCGCGACGAGGTGATCCCCGCCTTCGAGAAGCAAAACGGCGTCAAGGTCGAATACGTCGCCGGCAACTCCACCGACACGCTGGCAAAGCTCCAGGCCCAGAAGGGCAACCAGCAGATCGACGTCGCCATTGTCGATGACGGCCCGATGTACCAGGCGATCCAGCTCGGCTTCTGCGGCAAGCTCGACGGGGTGCCGGCCGACCTCTACGACACCGCACGCTTCAAGGACGATCGCGCGGTGGCGATCGGCATCGTCGCCACCGGCCTGATGTACAACACCAAGGTGTTTGCCGAGAAGGGCTGGGCGCCGCCGACCTCGTGGAACGATCTGAAGGACACGAAATACGCCAAGCAGCTCGTCATCCCGCCGATCAACAACACCTACGGTCTCGAAGCGCTGGTCATGCTGTCGAAGATGAATGGCGGCGGCGAGTCCAACGTCGATTCCGGTTTCAAGATCTTCAAGGAGCAGATCAATCCGAACGTGCTCGCCTATGAGCCGTCACCCGGCAAGATGACCGAGCTGTTCCAGTCCGGCCAGGCCGTGATCGCGGTGTGGGGCACCGGCCGCGTGCAGAGCTTTGCCAATACCGGCTTCCCCGTCGACTTCGTCTACCCGAAGGAAGGCGCCGCGACGCTGCTGACGACGGCGTGTCCGATCACGAAGCCCAATGCCTCGCCGCTTGCCGGGAGCTTCATCAAGATGCTGCTCGACCCAAAAATCCAGCTCGTGCTGCTGAAGGACTACGGCTACGGCCCGGTGCTGAAATCGCTGGTGGTACCGCCGGAGCTCGGCAAGATGGCGCCGATCGGCGAGCGCGCGGCAAAGCTCTATAATCCGGACTGGACGGTCATCAACGAGAAGCGCGAGGAGTGGACCAAGCGCTGGAACCGCGAGGTCGAACGCTGATCGGTCATAGCGGAGACAGTGCCATGGCCTATCTCGAGCTCGATCGGGTCGGCAAGCAGTTCGGGGCGCAGACTGTGGTCGACGACTTCAGTCTGGCGGTGGGGAAGGGGGAATTCGTCTCCTTCCTCGGCCCCTCCGGCTGCGGCAAGACCACGACCCTTCAGATGATCGCGGGCTTCCTCGATCCCACGCGCGGCGCGATCCGGCTGGAGGGCAAGGACCTGGCCGCGATCCATCCCGCCAAGCGCGGGCTCGGCATCGTGTTCCAGAGCTACGCGCTGTTTCCGCACATGACCGCGGCCGAGAACGTCGCCTTTGGCCTCGAGATGCGGAACGTGCCACGCGCCGAGCGGACCGAGCGCGTCCGCTCCGCGCTCGCGATGGTCGGCCTCGCCGGCTATGAGGACCGCCATCCGCGCCGCATGTCCGGCGGACAGCAGCAGCGCGTGGCGCTGGCGCGCGCGCTGGTGATCAAGCCGAGCGTGCTGCTGCTCGACGAGCCGCTGTCCAACCTCGACGCCAAGCTGCGTGAGGAGATGCAGATCGAGCTGCGCCAGATCCAGCGCACCATCGGCACCACCACGATCCTGGTCACCCACGACCAGAACGAGGCGATGTCGCTGTCCGACCGCATCGTGGTGATGAGCCAGGGCAAGATCGAGCAGATCGGCACGCCGCAGGAGACCTACGAGCGTCCGGCCTCGGCCTTCGTCTCGCAGTTCTTGGGCAAGACCAACGATTTTGCCGCGACGGTCGATCGGACCGCGACGCCCGCGAAGCTGGTGGCGGGCTCCTGGAGCGCGCCGGCGCCGGCCGGTCTCAGTGGCCCCGTGACGGTCAGCATTCGCCCTGAACGTATTGGCTTTGGCGACGCGGGGCTCAACGCAAAAATCGTCATGCGCATCTTCCAGGGCAATCATTGGCTATTCCAGTGCGACAGCGAATGCGGCCCGGCGATCGTGATCCGCCAGAATGACGGTGAGCGGCAGCCGGCCGAAGGCGAGGCGGTCCGCCTTGCCTGGCGGCCGGAGGACATGAGCGTGCGCACTGGGGTTGCCGCATGAGCGCGGTCGCGGCCACGGCTCCGCAGGGTACCGCCGAGAAGCGCAATGCGCGCGCGCCATGGGCGCTCACCGCACCCGCCTTGATGCTGTTCGTCGGCGTGCTGCTGATCCCGCTGGCGATGACGGTGATGCTGTCGTTCCACGATTGGGGCCAGTACAAGGGCATCGAGCCGGTCTTCATCCTCAAGAACTGGCGCGAGATCGCGACCGATCCCTACTACGCCGAGATGTTCGGGCGGACCTTTCGCATCGCGATCCTGACCACGCTGCTCACCGCATTGTTGGGCGCGCCCGAAGCCTACATCCTCAACCGCATGAGCGGTCGCTGGAAGAGCTTCTTCCTGCTCGTGATCCTCGGGCCGCTCCTGATCTCCGTGGTGGCGCGCACGCTCGGCTGGGCGTTGCTGTTCGGCGGCAACAACGGCCTCGTTAACAAGCTCCTGATGTCGGCCGGGATGATTCGTGCGCCGATTCCGTTCATGTTCACCGAGACCGGCATGGTGATCGCGCTGGCGCATGTGATGATGCCGTTCATGGTGCTGTCGGTGTGGGCGGCGCTGCAGCGTCTCGATCCGCAGATCGAGAACGCCGCGATGTCGCTCGGCGCCGGACCTGTGACCATCATCCGCCGCATCATCATGCCGCAGATCATGCCGGGCGTGCTGTCGGGCGCGATCATCGTGTTCTCGCTCTCGGCCAGTGCCTTCGCGACGCCTGCGATCATCGGCGGCCGCCGGCTCAAGGTCGCGGCGACGCTCGCCTATGACGAGTTTCTCAACACGCTGGACTGGCCGCTTGGTGCTGCGGTCGCCACGCTGCTGCTGGTGGCGCTGGTTCTGATCGTGGTCGGCAGCAATGCGCTGATCGAGCGGCGCTATGCCGAGGTGTTCCGATGAGAAGGAACGGACCGCTGGCTCTGATCTTCCACACCATCTTCGTCATCGTCATGGTGGCGCCGATCCTGGTGGTCTGCCTCGTCGCCTTCACGCCCGAGGGCTATCTGTCGCTGCCGACCAACGGCTTCTCGCTGCGCTGGTTCAGGACCATCGCCAACTACCCCGAATTCATCCATGCCTTCTGGGTCAGCCTGGGGCTCGGGGCGCTGTCCTCCTTCGTCGCGCTGCTGTTCGCGGTGCCGGCGGCGCTGGCGATCGCGCGCTATCGCTTCCGCGGCCGCGATGCGCTTGCAGCTCTCTTCCTGTCGCCGCTGATGATTCCGCATGTCGTGCTCGGCATCGCCTTCCTGCGCTTCTTCACCTCGGCCGGGATGGGTGGCAGCTTCGCGGCGCTGATCATCGCGCATGTCATCATCGTGTTTCCGTTCGCGCTGCGGCTGACGCTGGCGGCCGCGACCGGCATGGACCTCTCGGTCGAGATGGCCGCGGTCTCGCTCGGCGCCGGCGGCTGGACGCTGTTCCGCCGCGTCACGCTGCCGCTGATCCTGCCCGGCGTCATCAGCGGCTGGGCGCTCGCCTTCATCCAGTCCTTCGACGATTTGACCATGACCGTCTTCCTTGCAGCACCCGGCACCGAGACGCTGCCGGTGCGCATGTTCCTCTATATCCAGGACAACATCGATCCGCTGGTGACGTCGGTCTCGGCCTGCGTGATCGCGATCACCATGACCGCCCTCATTCTGCTCGACCGCTTCTACGGGCTCGACCGTGTGCTCGCCGGCAAGGGCGATACGGGACGATAGGAGAACTCATGTCAGGGGATTACGACGTCGCCGTCGTCGGCGGCGGATTGCTCGGCTCCGCCATTGCCTGGGGCCTCGGCCGGCTCGGCAAGAGCGTCGCCGTGCTCGACGAAGGCGACATCACCAAGCGCGCCTCGCGCGCGAACTTTGCGCTGGTCTGGGTGCAGAGCAAGGGGCTGGGCATGCCGGCCTATACGGTCTGGACCGTGCAGGCGTCACAGGCGTGGAGCCGGCTTGCCGCGGAGCTGAAGCAACAGACCGGCCTCGATGTCTCGCTCCAACAGAACGGCGGCTTTCATCTCACGCTCGGCGAGGACGAATTCGGCCAGCGCACTGAACTCGTCAAGCGCATGCACAACCAGGCCGGTGCGGCCGACTACAAGATGGAGATGCTCTCCGCATCCGAGGTGAAGAAGGCGTTGCCGCTGATCGGGCCGGAAGTCTCCGGCGGCAGTTTTTGTCCGCTCGATGGTCACGTCAATTCGCTGCGCACGTTTCGTGCTTTCCACACCGGCTTTAGGGCATTCGGCATCGATTATTTTCCGGAGCGTCCGGTTTCGGCGATCAGCAAGAGCGGCGGTGAGTTCCACCTCACCACGCCGAAGGGCGAGCTCCGCGCCGCCAAGATCGTGCTCGCGGCCGGCAATGCCAACCAGACGTTGGCGCCGAAGGTCGGCCTCTACGCGCCGATGGGGCCGACCCGCGGCCAGATCGTGGTGACCGAACGCACCATGCCGTTCCTGCCGCATCCTTTGACCACGATCCGCCAGACCGACGAGGGCACGGTGATGATCGGCGACAGCAAGGAAGATGAGCTCGACGACCGCGCGCTGAAGCATTCGATCAGCGGCGTGATGGCCGATCGCGCGCAGCGCATGTTCCCGCATCTGGCGCGGCTCAACGTGGTCAGGAGCTGGGCCGGCATCCGCGTCATGCCGCAGGACGGCTTTCCGATCTATGACCAGTCGGAGACGCATCCCGGTGCCTTCGTCGCCTGCTGCCATTCCGGCGTGACGCTCGCCTCCAACCACGCCTTCGAGATCGCGCGCATGGTCGCAGCTGGCGCGCTCGAGCCGGAGCTGGTCGGGGCGTTCTCGGCAAGCCGTTTTGCGAGCGATCGCGCTGCGAACAACAGCGGCTACTAGAGATATCAAGGAGCCAAGAGGCATCCCATGTTTAGACGATCCGAACAGGACAAACGCCCGCAAGTGCAGATCTTCGTCGATGGCGTTGCCGTCGCGGCGCGACAGGGCGACACCGTTTCCGCTGCGCTGCTGGCCTCGAGCTGCGACGCACGGCGTTCGACCGCGGTGAGCGGCGCGCCGCGGCTGCCCTATTGCATGATGGGCGTGTGCTTCGACTGCCTCGTCACCATCGATGGCGTCGGCAATCGCCAGGGCTGCCTGGTGCCGGTCGCCGAGGGCATGCAGATCGAGATCCAGAAGGGCAAGCGGGAGATCGGAAAATGACCATGGCTCCCAAGCGCGAAGATTACGATGTGGTGGTGATTGGCGCCGGTCCCGCTGGGCTTGCTGCTGCCGCGACATCCGCCGAAGCCGGCTTGTCGACGCTGCTGCTCGACGAGAACATCGGCCCTGGCGGCCAGGTGTTCCGCGCCATTTCTTCGACGCCGGTGACCGAGCGCGATCAGCTCGGCGCCGACTATTGGGTCGGTGCTGACCTCGTGCAGTCGCTGCGCGCGAGCAATGCCGAGGTCATTCATCGCGCCACGGTCTGGAGCCTCGACCGCAATCTCGACATCGCCGTCTCCATCGGCGGCGCCTCGGCCTTCGTCAAGGCGAAGCGAGTGATCCTTGCGACCGGCGCGCTGGAGCGGCCGTTCCCGATTCCCGGTTGGACGCTGCCGGGCGTGATGACCGCGGGTGCCGCGCAGACCATGCTGAAATCGTCGGCGCTGGTGCCGGACGGACGCACCGTGATCGCGGGGCAGGGGCCGCTGCTCTGGCTGCTTGCCGCGCAGATCCTTCGTCTCGGCGGCCGCATCGACCGCATCCTCGACACCACCGAGCGCGGGAATTATTTTGCAGCGCTGCCGCACGCCTTCGCCTTCCTGACTTCGCCTTATTTCACCAAGGGCCTGTCGATGATGCGCGAGGTGAAGGCGAAGGTGCAGGTCGTCTCCGGCGTCACCGAGCTTGCAGCGTCCGGTGACGGCCAGCTCGCGAGCGTGAGCTATGTCGCGGGCGGCAAGCGTGAGACCATTCCTGCGGATCTGTTGCTGCTGCATCAGGGCGTCGTGCCCAACGTCAATCTGGCGATGGCGGCCGGAATCGAACACCGCTGGGACGAGCTGCAATTGTGCTGGTCGCCGGTGCTCGATGCGAGCGGCAATTCGTCGGTCGCCGGCATTGCGATTGCCGGCGATGGCGCCGGCATCGGCGGTGCCAATGCCGCCGTCGTCCGCGGCCGCGTCGCGGCGCGCGCGGCGGTGGAGGCGTTGGCGCCCGCGGCTGCTGCGAAGCTCCCGGCAATGGCGGCGCTCCGCGCCGATCTTGCCAAGGCCGAGCGCGGCCGCGTCTTCCTCGACACGCTGTTCCGCCCCGCGCCGCAGTTCCGCATTCCCTCGGGCAACACTATTGTCTGCCGCTGCGAGGAAGTGACAGCAAAGGACGTTCTCGATTCTGTCGCGATCGGTGCGACCGGGCCGAACCAGCTCAAGGCCTATCGCCGCACCGGCATGGGGCCGTGCCAGGGCCGGCTCTGCGGCCTCACCGTCACCGAGCTGATGGCGCAGGCGCGGGCCAAGAGCCCGCAGGAGATCGGCTATTACCGGCTGCGCGCGCCGGTGAAGCCGATCACGCTCGCCGAACTCGCCGCCGTTCCGAAGAGCGAAGACGACATCAAGGCGGTGGTGCGCGGATGACCAAAAACGTGGATGCGATCGTCATTGGCGGCGGCATCCACGGATGCTCGACGGCGCTGCATCTGTGCCTTGCCGGCCTGAAGCCGGTGCTGATCGAGAAGGACTATGCCGGCCGGCACGCCTCCGGCGTCAACGCCGGCGGTGTGCGCCAACTCGCACGCCACATCCCCGAAATTCCGCTCTCGATCCGCTCGATGGGAATCTGGGAGAAGATTTCAGAGCTCGTCGACGACGATTGCAGCTTTGAGAGCTATGGCCAGGTCCTGGTTGCGGAGAACGAGGACGAGCTTGCGGTCTGCCGCGCCCGCGTCGCCGAGCTGAACGCGCTCGGCTTCACCCACGAGGAACTGATCGACGCGACTGAACTACGTCGGCTGGTGCCGGCGGTGGCCGAGACCTGTCCGGGCGGCGTGGTGTCGCGCCGCGACGGCGCGGCCAATCCGGCGCAGACCACGACCGCGTTCCGGCGCAAGGCCGAACAGCTCGGTGCCAGTGTTCGCGAGGGCGTGGCCGCCAGCAACATCCGGTACAGCGATGGCCTCTGGCACGTCGATGTCGGCACCGAGAGTTTTGCCGCGCCGGTGCTGGTCAACGCGGCCGGCGCCTGGGCCGGAAAGATCGCGGCTGCGCTCGGCGAGCCGGTGCCGGTCGAGACCGTGGCGCCGATGCTGATGATCACCTCGCGCGTGCCGCACTTCATCGATCCCGTCGTGATCCTGCGCGGGCGAAAGCTCTCCTTCAAGCAATTCAAGAACGGCACCGTGCTGATCGGCGGCGGCCATCTGGCGACGCCCTATCAGGACCGCAACGAGACTGTGCTGGACTGGAAGAGCCTTGCGACCAGCGCCCGCACCGTGTTCGAGCTGTTTCCGGTGATGCGCAGCGCGACGATCGTGCGCGCCTGGGCCGGCATCGAAGCCAAGATGAAGGACGATATCCCCGTGTTCGGGCCGAGCTCCCGTCACAAGGGCCTCTATCACCAGTTCGGCTTCTCGCTGCACGGCTTCCAGCTCGGCCCCGGCGCCGGCGCCGTGATGGCGGAGCTGATCGTCAACGGCGGCACCCAGACCCGCGTCAGCGATCTCGGCATCGACCGCTTCCATCCCTCCACGCTCTAGCAACAAGAGGACATCATGAGCATCACCCGCAGCATCCGCACGCCCATCATGCACCGCGCCGTCGAAGCCAACGGCTTCGTCTTCCTCGGCGGCACCATCGCCGACGACACCTCGGTCTCGATGGGCGACCAGACCCGCAACATCCTCGGCAAGATCGCCGGCTATCTGAAGGAAGCCGGCACCGACAAGTCCCGAATCGTCAGCGCCTCGATCTTCGTCACGGATCTTTCCAAGAAGAAGGAGATGGACGCGGCCTGGACCGAATTCTTCGGCGACAATCTGCCCACCCGCGCCACCGTCGGCGTCGCCGATCTCGGCGGCAGTGCGCTGATCGAGGTGGTGGTCACCGCGCTCAAGGGCTGACCCGGTCAGTCCGATCTGGCGAACATCCCGACCAGGGTCTCGCGCAGCCAGCGCTGCGCGGGCACCGTGTCGTTGCGCTGGTGCCAGAACAGGCTGACGATGCGCGGCGGCGCCTGGAGCGGAAGCGGCATCGCGTGCAGCAACGGCGCATGGCGGGACTGCGAGCGCAGATCGCGCGGCAGCACGGCGATAAGGTCGGACTGCCGCACGATCTCGTAGGCGGCGCTGTAATGATTGACGGTCGCGACCACGTTACGCGACAGCCCGCGCGAGGCGAGGAACAGGTCGTAGGACGGCAGGGTCTTTCCGGCGAGGCTCACGTCGACATGCCCTGCGTTGAGGAAGGCGCGTGTGCTCAGCCGCTTGTTGACGGCGAGCGGATGATGGCGCCGCATGAAGCAGGCATAGTCGACGGTCCACAGCGAGCGTGAGCGAATGGCGGCCGGCTGCTGCGCCTCGTTGACATAGACGCTCAACACGCAGTCGACCCGGTTGTCCTCGAGCTGGTCGGCGATCTCCAGGATGGTGTTGGGTACGGTATGAACGCGTGCCTTCGGCGCCGTCTCACTGAGATGGTTCAGCAGGTTCGGCATCACCAGCGAGGCCACATAATCCGACATCGACAGGGTGAACTCGGTCTGCGCGCGGCCGGGATCGAACACCTGTCCGTCGAGCGCTCCGCGCACGCTCTCGAGCGCCTCGCCGATCGGCTCCCACAGCACCACGGCGCGCTGGGTCGGACGGATCCCGGTGCCCGACCTCACGAACAGGGGATCGCCGAGCGCGTCCCGCAACCGCGCCAGCGCGTTGCTGACCGCGGGCTGCGTCATCGTCAGCGCGTTGGCGGCGCGGGTGACGCTGCCCTCGGTCATCAGTGCCTCGAAGACTTTCAGGAGGTTGAGGTCGAGCGCGCGGAACGACACGAGATCATTCACCATGGTGATATATTAGATCATCATTATAAATTATGACGATAATGTCACTTTGTCTATGGTTCCCTCCCGAACGACACGCGGCGCGCCGGGGCCGTCAAATCGAGGGGGACTTTCATGTCGATGATATCGGCGCGCATCGAGCGCCTTCCGTTCGCACGCTTCCACAAGCATCTGCTGCTGATGGGCGGGCTCGGCTACATGTTCGACGCGATGGACGCGGCGGTGCTGGCCTTCATCCTGCCGGTGCTGCGCACCGCATGGAATCTGTCGAGCGTCCAGATCGGCGTGCTCGGCAGCAGCACCTATATCGGCTTCCTGTTCGGCGCCTTGCTGGCGGGCACGCTGGGCGACCTGATCGGCCGCCGCGCGGTGATGATGTCGGCGCTGGCGCTCTACTGCGCAGCATCGATCGTGAGTGCGATGGTCGATACCTGGCCGTCCTTCTTCGTCGCCCGCGTCGTTGCCGGCATGGGCACCGGCGCGGAGAGCGCGATCATCGCGCCCTATCTGGCTGAATTCGTGGCGCGGCGCTTCCGCGGCAGCTTTACCGGCGCGCTGGCCGGCTTCTTCTCCTTCGGTTTCGTCGCTGCCGCCTTGCTCGGTTACTTCATCGTTCCCGCCTACGAGAACGGCTGGCGCATCGTGCTGGTGATCACGGCGGTGCCGGTCGTCATGCTGTTGTGGTGGCGGAGGGCCTTGCCGGAATCGCCGCGCTGGCTCGAAACCCGGGGACGGGAGAAGGAAGCCGAAGCCGTGCTGGACAGGATCGAGGCCGGCTTTGCGCGCGAGGGCCATGTCCTGCCGCAGCCGGTCGTCGAGGCCACGGCACCCGCCGGGTCTGCCGGAACACTGCTCGCCAATTTCGCGGCGCTGCTGGCAGGCCGGCAGGCGCGCATCACCATCATGACCTGGATCATGTGGCTTGCGATCACCTTCAGCTATTATTCCTTCTTCGTCTGGATCCCAGGCCTGCTGGTCCAGAACGGCATGAGCATCACCAAGAGCTTCGCCTATTCGATCGCGATCTATTGCGCGCAGATTCCCGGCTATTTCAGCGCCGCGTATTTCAACGAGCGCATCGGCCGGCAGGCGACGATTGCGACCTACATGGTGCTCGGCGGCGCCAGCGCGCTCGGGCTCGCCTTCGCGCAGAGCGACCAGCACATCATGATGGCGGGAATCCTGCTGTCCTTCTTCATGAACGGCACCTATGCGGGCGTCTATGCCTATACCGCCGAAGTGTTTCCGACGGCGGTCAGGACCACTGGCGCCGGGCTCGCTTCCGCGATCGGCCGCATCGGTGCGATCGTCTCGCCGATCCTGGTCGGCTACCTCTATCCCAATTTCGGCTTCGCCGGCGTGTTCGGCCTGACCACCAGTGTGCTGCTGCTAGGCGCGCTCACTGTCGTGCTGATGGGCGTGCCGACGCGCGGCCGTTCGCTGGAAGAGATTGCGGCGGGTGAGGTCGCATGATGCGGACGCAACACCGCGCCGATCCCCTTCTCTGCGCCGTCGCGACCGCGCAGGGCAGGCCGGATCAGCCGGAGGCGCTGTTTGCGGCGCTCGACGAAGCCTTGAAGTCGGCGATCGGGCACAAGCTGTTCACCATCCTGACCTATGACGACGACAGCGGCGAAGCGGCGCGGGTCTATTCCAATCTCCCCGGCCCGTACCCTCCCGGCGGACGCAAGCGCCTGGCGCCAGGCCCGTGGACCGAGGCCGTTCTCGATCGCGGCGACGCCTATATCGGCCGCACGCCGGACGATCTGCGCAACGTCTTTTCCGACCACGCGCTGATCGCCTCGCTCGGCTGCGCCAGCGTGCTCAACATGCCCGTGCGCTGGCGTGGCCGCACGCTCGGCTCGCTCAACCTGCTCCACGAGGCGGAGTGGTACGGCGAGGACGACGTCGCCGCGTGTCTCCCGTTCGCCCAGCTCGCCTTGCCCGCGCTGCTCACACCGTCCTGACCAGACAGGAAATCGCCATGCCCAGCATCCTCCTCAAGAACGCCGCTCTGCTCGATCCGCTCCAGCCGGACTTGTTGGAGGGACATCATGTGCTGGTCGAGGACAATCTGATCAAGGAGGTCTCGGACCGGCCGCTATCGGCGTCCGCGGACCGGACCATCGATCTGAAGGGCAAGACGCTGATGCCCGGCCTGATCGATCTGCATGTGCATGCGGTCGCGGTCGAGCTCAATCTGGCGCAGCAGGTGCACATGCCGAACGTGCTGGTCACGCTGCGCTCGACGCTGCTGTTGCGCGGCATGCTGCGGCGAGGCTTTACCACCGTCCGCGACGCGGGCGGTGCCGGCCATGCGCTGAAGCAGGCCATCGAGACCGGCCTGACCGACGGTCCGCGGCTGTTCGTCTCCGGCCGCGCGCTCAGCCAGACCGGCGGGCACGGCGACATGCGGGCGCGCTCGGATTACCTCGCCAGCGACGCGCCCTGTCCCTGCTGCGTGCGCGTCGGCGCGCTGGCGCGCGTCGCCGACGGTGTCGACGGCGTGCGCAGGGCCGCGCGCGAGGAGCTCCAGATGGGCGCCGACCAGATCAAGATCATGGCGTCCGGCGGCGTCGCATCGCCGACCGATCCGGTCGGCGCCTTCGGCTACTCCGAGGACGAGATCCGCGCCATCGTCGAGGAGGCGCGGGGCCGCCAGACCTACGTGCTCGCCCATGCCTATACCGCGGCGGCGATCGCGCGCGCGGTCCGCTGCGGCGTGCGCACCATCGAGCACGGCAATCTCGTCGACGAGCCGACCGCGCGCCTGATGGCCGAGCAGGGCGCCTATGTGGTGCCGACGCTCGTCACCTATGAGGCGCTGGCCAACGAGGGCGCCCAGTACGGCCTGCCGCCCGAAAGCGTCGCCAAGATCGCTGACGTGCGCGATGCCGGCCTGCGCTCGCTCGAGATCTATCGCAAGGCCGGGGTAAAAATGGGTTTTGGCAGCGATCTGCTTGGACCGTCGCAACGCCTCCAGAGCGACGAGTTCCGCATCCGCGCCGAAATTCTCGGGAGCCGCGAGGTCATCGCCAGCGCGACCGTGGTCGGTGCCGAGGTGCTCGGCATGGAGGGCAAGCTTGGCCGGATCGTGCCCGAGGCTTTTGCCGACCTGCTGGTGGTCGATGGCAACCCGTTGCGTGACGTTGCGTGCCTGCTCGGTCAAGGCGAGCGCATTCCGCTGGTGATGAAGGCGGGCAAGATCCAGTTCGACAGGCTGGCCGCGTAGCGGCGCGCCGTGTCAGATGCCGCTTGATCTCCTGCTTCGGCAGGATTACTGAGCAGCTCCCAATCAGGACATTCGCAGCCATGGACATGACCCCGACCGCAAAGCCGACCTGCCTTGCTCACGGGGAACTCCATGCCTGCTTCGATCATCCTGTCACGCCTGTCATTGTCCACGCCTGACGGCCGCTCTCTCCTTTCCGACATCGACCTGACATTCGGCGCCGAGCGAACCGGCCTGGTCGGTCGCAATGGCGTTGGAAAATCCACGCTGCTCGCCTCTATCACGAGAGAGCACGTTCCTCAGTCAGGACGCGTTCTCGTCAACGGAACCGTTGGCCTGCTGCGCCAGGACGTCCAGCTCCCGGCGGACGCGACGGTGATCGACCTGTTCGGCGCGCGACGAGCGTTGGCGTTGCTTCGACGAGCGGAGCGCGGCGATGCCTCGGCCGAGGACATCGCCGACGTCGACTGGACTCTCGAAACGCGGCTCGCGTCCACGCTCGCGCGCGTGGGGTTCGATCTCGCGCCTGACACGGAGCTGTCCTGCCTGTCGGGCGGCCAGGTCACGCGGGTTCGTCTGGCCGCGCTGGTCTTCGCGCAGCCGGATTTTCTGCTGCTGGACGAGCCCACCAACAATCTCGACCGCGACGGACGCAAGGCCGTGGTCGAGCTGCTCGCCGCCTGGCGCGGCGGCGCGATCGTGGTCAGCCATGACCGGGCATTGCTCGAGACCATGGACGCCATCGTCGAGCTGACGTCGCTCGAGGCTACACGATATGGCGGCAACTGGCGCAGGTACCGCGAACAGAAAGCCGTCGAACTCAGCGCTATCAGGCACGACCTCGCGCATGCCGAAAAGCGCCTGGTCGAGATCGACGGACGGGCGCAGGAGGCAACTGAGCGGAAAGCGCGCAAGGACAGCGGCGGGAAGAAGAAGCGCGCCAAGGGCGACTTGCCGCGCATTCTGGCCGGCGCGCGCAAGGACCGCAGCGAGGATAGCGGCGGAAAGAATGCGCAGATCGCCGAAAGGCGGCGCACGGAGGCGCTTGAGGCGGTCGACGCGGCGCGCCGGCGCATCGAAATTCTTCAGCCGCTATCGGTCAAATTGCCCTCCACGCATCTGCCGGCGGGCAGGGAGGTGCTTTGGCTCGACCGGGTCAGTGCCGGCTATCAGCCGGAGCGGCCGGTCTTGCGCGATCTGTCGCTTGCCATCGTCGGGCCTGAGCGCGTTGCCGTCGTCGGGCCAAACGGCTCCGGCAAGACGACACTGCTGAAACTGATCGCAGGCGAGATGCTTGCTCTGTCGGGCACCGTGCGGGTCAAGCCCGGTTTGGCGCTGTTCGATCAGAGGGTCAGCCTGCTCGATCCCGCGATCTCCATCCTGGAGAATTTTGGGCGTCTCAATCCAAGGGCGGGTGCGAATGAGTGCCATGCCGCACTGGCGCGTTTCATGTTTCGCGCCGATGCGGCACGACAGACTGTCGGAAGCCTGAGCGGCGGGCAGCTGTTTCGTGCAGGCCTGGCTTGCGTGCTGGGCGGCTCAACGCCGCCGTCCCTGCTGATCCTGGACGAGCCGACCAATCATCTGGACATCGAGTCCATCGAAGCCGTCGAGGCGGGCCTGAGGGCCTATGACGGCGCGCTGCTCGTCGTCAGTCATGACGAGGCGTTCTTGCAGGCCATAGGGATCACGCGCCGGCTCGATCTCGCAGGTGACCTTGCGAGGCACCCTGCAAGCGACACGACGCGAATATCATGAGCCGTCTTTGCGAAATTCCTGCGCCAGCCAGTCGCTGAAGGCGCGCACGCGCGGGGTGAGCTGGCGATTCTGGGCATACATCAGCGAAACCGGCGCCGAAGGCGGCGGGCTATCCGGGAGCAAAGCGACCAGGCTTCCACGCGCGAGGTCGTCGGCAATGTGGAAACGCGGCATCTGGGCGATACCCAGGCCCAGCTGTGTCCCCACCAGATAGCTCTCCGGCCCCGTGACCGAGAATGGCGCGGGTAGCGAAAGGTCGTGCAGCTTGCCGTCGATGGCAAACCGCAACGGCTCGATGTCGCCGCTGGACAGCCGGCGCAGCCCGACCATCTGGTGGCGCGCGAGATCGTCGACCGATTTCGGCCGTCCCATGCGTTTCAGATAGGCGGGCGCGGCGCAGGTGATGCGATCGAGCACCGCGAGCCGGCGCGCGATCAGGCCGCTGTCGGCGAGCTCGCCCCAGCGCAGCGCGCAGTCGACGCCTTCGTGGACCAGATCGACCCAGCGGTCGCTTTCGCTCATCGCGATCTCGATGTCGGGATATTGCGCGAAGAACTTTGGCAGGTTCGGCATCAGGAAGTGTCGCGCCAGCGTGCCCTGCACCTCGATGCGCAGCATGCCTCTCGGCTTGGTCCCCGAAAAAGCCCCCTCGGCATCCTCGACGTCCTGGAGAATGGCAAGGCAGCGGCGGTAATAGGCCTCGCCATCAAGCGTCGGGCGGACCACTCGCGTCGTGCGCTGGAGCAGCCGCACGCCGAGCCGGTGCTCCAGCTGGTGGATCACCTGCGTCGCGCTCGAGCGCGGCAGGCCGATGTCGTTTGCGGCTTGGGTGAAGCTGCGGCGCTCGACCACCCGGGTGAACAGCCGCATCGCGTCCAGGCGGTCCATGGCTATTGTTCGCGATGTCAGAACAATGATGCCAATCTATGCCAGATTATCTTTGGCCGCGCAAAGGGCAATTTCCTCCGTGTCAGCCGCAAGGAGCGGCTCGGAACCACGGAGAACGCAAATGTCCAACGCAAACGGAAAAGTCGCAATCGTCACCGGTGGCTCGCGCGGCATTGGCGCTGCGATCGCCGAACGGCTCGCGGGCGACGGCTTTACGGTCGTCATCAACTACGCGGGCGGCGCGGCCGAGGCGGAAGCGCTGGCCGGCAAGATCGAGAAGGCCGGCGGCCGGGCCATCACCGCGCAGGCCGACGTCAGCAACCCCGCCGCGGTTGCGCGCCTGTTCGACATGGCGGACGCCGCTTTCGGTGGTGTCGACGTCCTCGTCAACAATGCCGGCATCATGCGGCTCGCCGCGATCGCCGAGGCCGACGACGCCCTGTTCGACAGCCAGATGGCGATCAACCTGAAGGGCACCTTCAACACGCTGCGTGAGGCCGCGCGCCGGCTGCGCACTGGCGGCCGCATCGTCAACCTGTCCTCGAGCCAGACCGCAATGCTGTCCCCGAGCTATGGCCTCTATGCCGCGACCAAGGCGGCGGTCGAAGCCATGACGCATGTGCTCTCCAAGGAGCTGCGCGGCCGCAACATCACCGTGAATGCCGTAGCGCCGGGACCGACTGCAACAAAGCTGTTTCTCGACGGCAAGACCAAACAGGTGATCGACCACCTCACCAAGCTGGCGCCGCTGGAGCGGCTCGGCCAGCCCACGGACGTCGCTGCCGCAGTCTCGTTCCTCGCCGGTCCCGATGGCGCATGGATCAACGGCCAGGTGCTGCGCACCAATGGCGGGATCATCTGATCCCGCCACACCAGACATCAGCTACGACATCAAAGGAGATATCCCATGACCAAGATTGTTCTGATCACCGGCGCATCCAGCGGCTTTGGCCGCCTCACGGCTGAAGCCTTGGCCAAGGCGGGCCACACCATCTACGGCTCGATGCGCCAGACGAAATCCCGCAACGCAGCCGTCGTGGAGCAGATGGCGGCATTTTCGCGCGACAACAGTGCCGATCTTCGCGCGCTGGAGCTCGACGTGCAATCGCAGGACTCGGTCGATGCCGCGGTCGCGCAAGTGATCGCGGAAGCGGGGAGGATCGACGTCCTGATCCACAATGCCGGCCACATGGTGTTCGGCCCGGCGGAGGCGTTCACGCCGGAGCAATATGCCGAACTCTACGACGTCAACGTGCTGAGCACGCAGCGCGTCAACCGCGCGGTGCTGCCGCATATGCGCCGTCAGAAGCAAGGCCTGCTGGTCTGGATCTCCTCGTCCAGTTCCGCCGGCGGAACGCCGCCCTTTCTCGCGCCTTACTTTGCGGCCAAGGCGGCGATGGATTCGATCGCCGTGCAATATGCCCGCGAGCTGTCGCGCTGGGGCATCGAGACCTCGATCATCGTGCCCGGCGCCTTCACCTCCGGCACCAATCATTTTGCCCATTCGGGCCGTCCCGCCGATGCAGCGCGCGCCGCGGAATACGAGGCCGGTCCGTATCAGGGCTTTGGCGAGCAGGTGCAGAAGGCGTTTGCGGCGATCGTGCCTGAAGATGCCAACGTCGACCTCGTAGCCGAGGCGGTCGTGAATGTCGTCGGCGCACCGTTCGGGAAGCGGCCGTTCCGCGTCCACATCGATCCCACGGAAGACGGCGCCGATGTCGGCTTCACCGTGCTCGACCGCGTCCGCGCCGAGATGCTGCACCGGGTGGGCCTCAGCGATCTCCTGAAGCCCAAAAAGCTGGCCTGACGCGTCAGCCCGCCGCGAGAATTTTCAAAAACCCGACGCCCTGCCCCCAGCGCGTCGGGTGGAATGAATGAGTATCAATCCGTGATCCCAACGCGATTGTTGTGACGCGTGCCGCACCAATTGACCACTCCGGGAAACTACCGCGTCGGAACCGGACTGCGCCGAACTTACGCGCGGCTTATGAAGACGCGCCGCCGCCCGGCTCCAGCGCCTCGCCCATCTCCAGCGGATGGGCCATGGTCTCGTGCAGCGCGTCGCGGTCGAGCTCGCCTTCGGAGATGCTGATGACGACGCAGGCGACGCCGTTGCCGATCAGATTGGTCAGCGCGCGGCATTCGCTCATGAACTTGTCGATGCCGACCAGGATCGCGATCGACTGGATCGGGATATCAGGCACGATCGAGAGCGTGGCGGCGAGCGTGATGAAGCCGGCGCCGGTCACCCCCGAGGCGCCCTTCGAGGTGATCATGGCGATGCCCAAGACGCCGAGCTCCTGCCAGATGGTCAGATGGGTGTTGGTCGCCTGCGCCAGGAACAGCGTCGCCAGCGTCATGTAGATGTTGGTGCCGTCGAGATTGARGCTGTAGCCGGTCGGGATGACGAGGCCGACCACCGAGCGCGAGGCGCCGAGATGCTCCATCTTCTGGATCATCTGCGGCAGCACCGTCTCCGACGACGAGGTGCCGAGCACGATCAAAAGCTCGTCCTTGATGTAGGCGATGAAACGCAGGATCGAGAAGCCGGCGAGCCGCGCGATCGAGCCCAGCACGATCAGCACGAACAGCATGCTGGTCAGGTAGAACGTGCCGATCAGCGCGGCGAGGTTGAGCAGCGAGCCGAGGCCGTAGGCGCCGACCGTGAATGCCATCGCGCCGAAGGCCCCGACGGGCGCGACACGCACGATGATGCGGATGATGCCGAAGAACATCTTCGCGGCCTTGTCGACGGCGTCGGCGATCGGCTCGCCGGCCTTGCCGAGGAAGGCGATGGCAAAGCCCGACAGGATCGAGATCAGGAGCACCTGGAGCAAATCGCCGCGCGCGATCGCGCCGAGATAGCTGTCGGGGATGATCGCCATCAGATGGGCGACGATGCCTTGCTCCTTGGCCTGTGTGACGTAGGTCGCCACCGACTTCGGATCGATCGTCGCGGGATCGATGTTGAAGCCGTGCCCGGGCTGGAGCACCTCGCCGACCAGCAGGCCGACCGCGAGCGCAACGGTGGAGACCGTCTCGAAATAGATCAGCGACTTCAGGCCGACCCGGCCGACGCGCTTGAGGTCGCCCATCGACGAGATGCCGTGCACCACGGTGCAGAAGATCACCGGCGCGATCATCATCTTGATCAGCGCGATGAAGCCGTCGCCGAGCGGCTTCAGTTCCTTGCCGAGATCGGGATAGAAATAGCCGATGAGCACGCCGAGCGCGATCGCGATCAGGACCTGGATGTAGAGGATCTTGTACCAGGGCTGATGCCGCCGGTGGACGGCTGGCTGGATCGCAATCTGTGTCATAATGTAGGCCCCGGAACGTATTGATCTTGCACGATTTGCATCATGTGACGGGCGCCGCAGAAGCGACAATCACATTTTTGTCTGTTCGCACGAAGATCGATCGCTGCACCGCAATGGGGGGAACATGTCGACGGCAACGGGCTCAGAAGAGCAAGCACGAGGCTATTTTCCGGATTGGAAACTGAAGACCTCCGGCGTGATCATGCCCGAGGAGCGGTTGCCGCTGGGCCAGACCATCGTCGCCGGACTCCAGCACGGCGTCGCGATGTCGGGCGGCACCATCATCGCGCCGCTGCTGATGGGGTTCGATCCGAATGTTGCGGTGCTGTTCTCCGGCATCGGCACGCTGATCTTCTTCGTGGCCGTGGCGGGACGCGTGCCGAGCTATCTCGGCTCGAGCTTCGCCTTCATCGCCGTGGTCATCGCCGCGACCGGCTATGCCGGGCACGGGCCCAACCCGAACCTGCCGATCGCACTCGGCGGCATCATCGGCGCGGGCGTGCTGTACGGCCTGATCGCGCTGATCGTGATGTGGTCGGGCGTCAGTTGGATCGAGCGATTGATGCCGCCAATCGTCACCGGCGCCGTGGTCGCGGCCATCGGCCTCAACCTGGCGCCGGTCGCCGTCAAATCGGTGAGCGCAAGTCCATTCGATACCTGGATCGGGCTGTTGACCGTGCTGATCATCGGCGTGGTCGCCGTGGCGGCGCCGGGGCTCTGGCGGCGCCTGCCGATCATCCTGGGCGCGATCGGCGGATATCTCCTGTATTGGCTCTGCGCCAACGGCCTTGGCTTGGGCAAGCCGATCGACTTCACCCAGCTCTCGGCCGCGCCATGGGTCGGCCTGCCGAGCTTCACCGCGCCCAGCTTCCAGGCCGATGCGATCGTCCTGATCGCGCCGGTCGCGATCATCCTCGTCGCGGAGAATCTCGGTCACATCAAGGCCATCGGCGCGATGACGGGACGGAGCCTCGACGGCTTTCTCGGTCGCGCGCTGCTCGGCGACAGTCTCGCGACCATCGTGTCGGCTTGCGGCGGCGGCACCGGTGTCACCACCTACGCCGAGAACATCGGCGTCATGGCGGCGACGAAGGTCTATTCCACGCTGCTGTTTGCCTTCGCAGCCACAGTATCGATCCTGCTCGGCTTCTCGCCGAAATTCGGCGCGCTGATCCTGTCGATCCCCGGACCCGTCATTGGCGGCCTCTCGATCGTGCTGTTCGGGTTGATCGCCGCGATGGCAGGCCGGATCTGGGTCGAGAACAAGGTGGACTTCGCGAACCCCGCAAACCTGATCACCGTCGCCGTGGCGCTCACCGCCGGCGCCGGCGACCTCACCCTCAAATTCGGCGCGTTCACGATTGGCGGGATCGGCACCGCCACCTTCGGCGCCATCATCCTCTACCAGATCCTGACCTCGCCGCTGGCGCGCCGCGCGGAATGAATCCCAGGGATGCGCCGAGGGGATGGAACAAAACCCGCCTTCCGTCGATGATGAGGCACTCCGGAGAAAAACCATGCCACAAACCGCTCGCTCGACCCAGTTTCCTTCGCGCCTTATCGGGCGATATGTGCTGGTGACCGGTGCCTCCCAGGGCATTGGCCGTGCCGTCGCCATCCGGCTCGCCCAGGAAGGGGCGACGGTTGGCATCAATTATTTCGGTCATCCCGAGCAGGCCGAGGAGACGCTCGTGCTCGCGCGGACCGCGTCGAGCGACCGCGGCCACGGCAAGCTCGATCATGTCGTCGTGCAAGCCGACGTCGGGGTCGAGAAGGAGATCGCATCGATGTTCGAGATGGTCCTGGCCCGCTGGGGGCGTCTCGACTGTCTCGTCAACAATGCCGGCTTCCAGCGGGAATCGCCGAGCGATGCGCTCGACGTCGAAACCTATCGCCGCATCATCGATGTCAATCTCAACGGCGCCGTGCTCTGCGCACAGAAGGCGCTGGCGCATTTCGTCGCGCGCGGCGGAGGCGGCAGCATCATCAACTGCTCGAGCGTGCACCAGATCATTCCGAAGCCTGGCTATCTCGCTTATTCGATCAGCAAGGGCGGCATGGCCAATCTCACGCGCACGCTGGCGCTTGAATTCGCCAGCCGCGGCATCCGCGTCAATGCGGTAGGTCCCGGTGCGATCGACACGCCGATCAATGCGGCATGGACCGGCGATCCCGACAAGCGCGCCAACGTCGCAAGCCATATCCCGCTCGGACGCGTCGGGACGCCGGACGAGATCGCCGCGGTGTTCGCCTTCCTCGCCTCGGATGATGCGAGCTACATCACCGGGCAGACCATCTACGCCTGTGGAGGCCTGACGCTGTTTCCCGAGTTTCGCGAGAACTGGGCGAGCTAGAACGTGGACTTATGGAGGTGTCGCCGACTCAGGCATGTCCGGGCGGACTGTTTCAAAAGTCTGCTGCGACCAGGTCGTAAGACCCTCTGCTGCCGCGGACATACTTCCTGGCCGCGGCGGCACATATCAAGTCGCGGTTGGAATCGAACGCGTTGAGAAAGCTCGATTCGCTCGAATGAGCGCCGGGTTGGATATGTTCCAATGCGCCTTCATTTATGAAAAATGAGGCCTCAATGGCACTGTCGTGTCCCCAAAAATGCACGGCACGCCGCGTCCGGTCATATGAGCGGCTGTGATTTGGAAAATCAATCATGGTTCGAGCCGATCGAGTTGCGTGGCGACATTCGGCTTGCGTAGGTCAGGAACACGGACGCTTCGTCGAGACGCTGACAAGATCCAGCGTCGGAAAATTCTGCGGCGAAGGCAGAAGCGGTGGAGCGATCCGGTCAGGCTTCTCTCAGATGATGATTGGGCAACCGGTTTACAACCCGGTTCGACGCCGATCGTGACAAATAGTTTTTGCCCGGCCTCGCTATTCGGCAGAAGATGACTATATCCAACCATCACCGCGCGCCCCTCGGCTGTTATCGGTGACTGAGAGCATTGCGCTCCCGCCGCGACCAAGAGGCGGTCAATATGTCGGGTTTCCCCGGATCCAGCTTTCGCGAGTGGCTCGTACCCCCGGTGTTGCTGCCGATCTTCTTCGTGCTGCTGATCGCCGTTTCGATGCTCGTTCAATGGTAGTCGGGTTCGGTGCGCCTTCGGATCATTCACGACTCCGGTGCATCAGCATGATGCGTCGCGTGAAGCCTGTGGTCTTGGCGTTGAGCGTTCCGCCGAAATCAGGTCCGGCAGAAACCCAGGTGAGATAGTCGCCAATGCTCGAGATCGATCTCCGCACAGGCCAGCGCCCCGGCAGCACGGAATCGCACGAGGATGCTCTTGCGGCGGAGAATGTCAGCCTGCGGCTGCTCCTGGCGCAGGCCGAGATCAATACGCGGAGTCTGCTTGCCAGGGCGGGCATCGACGCCAAGGCGCGCGAGACGTCCGACAAGCTGCAGCAACTGATCCTTGAAGAGCTGCACCACCGCATCAAGAACACGCTTGCGATCGTCTCCGCCATCGTCTCCCAGAGCCTGCGCAACGTGCAGGGCGTCGAGCAGGCGCAGCAGGCCATCGAGGGCCGGCTGCTGGCACTCGGCCGGGCACATGATCTCCTTGTGCAGGCGAGCTGGTCGAGCGCCGGTCTCGGCGCGGTCGTGCGCAGCGCGGTCAGACCTTTCGACGACCCCGATCAGTCGAAATTCTCGATCTCGGGGCCCGATGTCCAGACGAATTCGGCCGCCGTCATCGCCATCGCGATGACGCTCAATGAGCTTTGCACGAACACAACGAAATATGGCGCCCTTTCGGTCCCGAAGGGGCGCGTCGACCTCGCCTGGACTATCGATCCGCAGACGCAACGCTTGCACCTGACCTGGACTGAAAAGGACGGTCCGCTGGTCCAGCCACCCGCAAAGCGCAGCTTCGGAACCAGGTTGATCGAGACGCTTGGCCGGCAACTCCGGGGCAACGTGCAATTGAGCTACGCGTCCACGGGTTTCGTATACATGTTCGACGCGCCATCGGCTTCTCTCAGTGTCCCGACGGCGTAGCCGGCGTGTGGCAGCGTGAGCGGATCGGTTTCTGCGGTCTGAGGGGCCTCGTTGGAATGCGCGAAAGAGCTGCAGCAAGGGAGCCCTGATGTTCAAATTTCTACAATATCGTGCAAAGGCGGCCGCATATGGCGAACTGGCCAGGAGTTCGCCCGGCAAGGATGACACCCGCAGATTCGAGAAACTACAGGACAGCCTTGCGTCTCGCGCCGATAACGAGCAGGTCCTCGCGGACAATTACGTGGAGGCAGTGAACACCGCGCAGTCGGAACGATCGCGCGGATCGACCCTTGCAATCGAGGAGGAACGTGTTTTGCGCTGTCTCGGCGCGGCCATCATCATGCAATGGAATACGTTGCCGACGACGCTGCAGCGGGAGATCTTCGACACCGCCGGGTCGGTCGGAACACTGCTGGAGACAGCGGCGCTCCGCGGGCAGATCGCCCGATTTCTGCACAAGCACAAGCATGACGTCGGTCCCAACAAGATCTGACGGGTGTCGTGCTTGGGGGCAGGGCAAGCCCGTGCGTGAGCCTTGGCTGCCGGCATTTTTGCACTGACACTCTTCTCATGCCGACCAACTGGCGGCCGGCCGCTCGAAGTCCGCTATCAATTTCACCAGTTCGCTCTGCCGTGCGGCCGTGATCTGGCAAAAACCGGCGGCGCAGACTACATCTGCGCCATGGCAAACCATCCGCTCCAGGATTTCGTCGCCCGGCACGAAAATCTGTTCGTGCTCACCGGGGCCGGCTGCAGCACGAATTCCGGCATTCCCGATTATCGCGACAGCCACGGCAACTGGAAGCGGACCCAGCCGGTCAATTTCCAGGCCTTCATGTCGGAGGAGCACACGCGCCGGCGCTACTGGGCGCGTAGCCTGATCGGATGGCGGCGGTTCGGCCAGGCCCGCCCGAACGCTGCCCATCATGCGCTGGCCCGTCTCGAGGCGAGCGGGCGGTGCGGCATGCTGCTGACCCAGAACGTCGACCGGCTGCACCAATCCGCCGGCCATCGGCAGGTGATCGACCTGCACGGCCGGCTCGATCTGGTCCGCTGCATGGGCTGCGGGGCGAAGACGCCGCGCAACGAATTCCAGGATACGCTTGGCCGCGCCAATGCAGAATGGCTCGCGCTCGATGCCGCGGATGCGCCCGACGGTGACGCCGATCTCGATCACGCGGATTTTTCGTCGTTCAATGTGCCATCTTGCGAATCCTGCGGCGGCATCCTCAAGCCCGACGTCGTGTTCTTCGGCGAGAACGTCCCGCGCGAAATCGTCGCGACCGCGCAGGACCATCTGTCGCAGGCCGACGCCATGCTGGTCGTCGGCTCCTCGCTGATGGTCTATTCCGGCTTCCGCTTCGTGCAGACGGCCGCGCGCCGGGAAATTCCCATCGCGGCGGTCAATCTCGGACGCACCCGCGCCGACGATCTCCTCACGCTCAAGGTCGAGGAGCGCTGCGAAGCGGCGCTTGCATTCCTGCTCTGATCGCGTGCGAGGCGAACACGCCTTGCGTATTGCATGGGTGCCAAGCAGAATAGCCGGGCGCGGCGTTGCCGGCATGCCTGATGGCACGGAAATTGCTGCGTTTTTGTCCCCAGTCTTGACGATCAGCCGGAGAATTTTGGAATGCTTGAGGGAGCCGAGGTGCGGCTTGCCGTCGATATCGGTGGCACGTTCACCGACATCGTTCTGGACATGGGCGAGGTGCGCAAGACGCGCAAGGTGCTGACGACGCCGCAGCGGCCGGAACAGGCGGTGCTGGATGGAATGCGTCTCATTCTGGCCGATGCGCGTGCCCATATCAGCGATATCGACGTCTTCATTCACGGCACCACGCTCGCGACCAACGCCATCATCGAGCGGCGTGGCGCGAAGACGGCGCTGGTCGCGACCGAGGGCTTTCGCGACGTGCTCGATATCGGCACCGAGAGCCGCTACGACCAATACGATCTCACCATCGACAAGCCGAGGCCGCTGGCGCCGCGATCCCTGCGTTTCACCGTGCCCGAGCGCATCGACGCGCACGGCGCCGTCCGTCTCCCGCTCGACGAAGCAGCGGTGCGCGCACTCGCGCCGAAATTGCGCGCGCTGAATGTCGAGAGCGTCGCGATCGCCTTCCTGCACTCCTACGCCAATCCCGAGCATGAGCGGCGTACCGCGGCGATCCTCGGCGAGGAAATGCCCGGCGTTTCGGTTACGATTTCGTCGGCGGTGTGTCCGGAGATCCGCGAATATGAGCGCACCTCCACCGCGGTCGCCAACGCCTATGTGCAACCCCTGATCGACGGCTATCTCGCGCGCATGGCCGAGGCGTTGCTGGTCGAGCAGTTTCGCGGCGCGATCTATCTCGTGACCTCCGGCGGCGGCGTCACCTCGATCGAGACGGCGCGGCGCTTTCCGGTGCGCCTGGTCGAATCCGGGCCGGCCGGCGGCGCGATCTTCGCGGCACAGATCGCCGCGCGCCTCGGTGAGAGCAAGGTGCTGTCCTTCGACATGGGCGGCACCACCGCCAAGATCTGCCTGATCGAGAAATACCAGCCTGAGACCTCGCGCGTGTTCGAGGTCGATCGCGCTGCGCGCTTCCTCAAGGGCTCGGGCCTGCCGGTACGCATTCCCGTGATCGAGATGGTCGAGATCGGCGCCGGCGGCGGTTCGATCGCCCATGTCGACGCGATGAAGCGCGTCACCGTCGGTCCCGAGAGCGCCTCGTCCGAGCCCGGGCCTGCCTGTTACGGCCGCGGCGGCCTGCGCCCGGCCGTGACGGATGCCGATGTCGCGCTCGGCATGATCGATCCCGACGCCTTTGCGGGTGGCACGATCAAGCTCAGCCCGGAGCTGTCGAAACAGGCGCTGCTGCGTGCCGTCGGCGAGCCGCTGGGTCTATCGGCGGAAACCGCGGCCTATGCCGTGCACGAGGTCGTTTGCGAGAACATGGCGAGCGCGGCGCGCGTGCATGCGGTCGAGCGCGGCGCCGTGGTCGGCCAGCACACGCTGATCGCCTTCGGTGGCGCCGCGCCGCTGCACGCAGCGCGCGTTGCCGAGAAGATCGGCGTCTCCCGGGTGATCGTGCCGTCGAACGCCGGTGTCGGCTCGGCCGTCGGCTTCCTCGCGGCCCCGATCGCGTATGAGCTGGTGCGCAGCCGTCACGTCCGGCTCGACGATTTCGACACCGAGGCGGTCTCCGATCTCCTGCAGGAGATGGCGACCGAGGCGCGCGCGCTGGTCGAACCGGGTGCCGCCGGTGCCCCGGTGCGCGAGCGCCGCGCCGCTTTCATGCGCTATGTCGGCCAGGGCCATGAGATCTCGGTCGAGCTGCCGAACCGGCGGCTGACGACGGACGATCTTGCCGGCCTGCGCCAACAGTTCGAGGCCGACTATGCCGGGATGTTCGAGCGGTCAATCCCGGGCGCCGCGATCGAGGTGTTGAGCTGGTCGGTGCTCGCGACCACCGAGGCGCGCAATCCGCCGCGCGTTGCCGACGTGACGCGCAAGCCCGCCGGCAAGGCGTCCGGCAGCCGCAAGTTCTTCGACGGCCGCGCCGGGGAAGTGATCGAGATCCCGCTCTACCGCCGCGAGGACATGGCGCCGGGGGCGACCATTGCGGGCCCTGCGGTGATCGCCGAGGACGAAACCTCGACCTTCGTCTCCACCAGTTTTGACGCCCATATCGACGGTGCCGGCAGCATCGTCATGGAACGGAAGGCGGCCTGACCATGAGCAAGCCAAGTGGCGCGAGCCTGATCGACCTCCAGATCATGTGGCACCGGCTGATCGCCGTGGTCGAGGAGCAGGCGCAGGTGCTGTTGCGCACCGCGTTCAGCCCGATCGTGCGCGAATGCGGGGACCTCTCGGCCGGCGTGTTCGACCTCAGGGGACGGATGCTGGCGCAGGCGGTGACGGGCACGCCCGGCCACGTCAACTCGATGGCGGAATCGGTCAAGCACTTCATCGCCCGCTTCCCGATCGAGACGATGAAGGAGGGCGACGCCTACATCACCAACGATCCCTGGATGGGCACCGGCCATCTCAACGACTTCGTCGTCACCACGCCGTGCTTCAAGGACGGCAAGCCGGTGGCGCTGTTCTCCTGCACCAGCCATCTGATGGACATCGGCGGCATCGGCTTCGGACCCGACGCCACCGACGTGTTCATGGAGGGGCTCTACATCCCCATGCTGAAGCTGATCGACCAGGGCGTCGTCAACGAGACGCTGATGGCGATGATCCGCACCAACACGAGGCTGCCGATCGACACCGAGGGTGACACCTATTCGCTGGCCGGCTGCAACGACGTCGGCTGCGAGCGCCTGGTCGAGATGATGACCGAGTTCGGCATCGACACGCTCGACGAGCTCGGCGACTACGTCTGCGACCGCTCCCGCGAGGCGGTGCTCGCCGAGATCGCGAAACTGCCGAAGGGAAGCTGGCGCAACACCATGGTCGTCGACGGCTATGACGCGCCGGTCACGCTGGCCGCGACGCTGACGATCTCGGAGACCGGCATCCATGTCGATTTCGACGGCACCTCGGCCGCCTCGAAGTTCGGTATCAACGTGCCGCTGTCCTACACCACGGCCTACACCGTGTTCGGCCTCGGCTGCGTCGTCGCCTCGCAGATTCCGAACAATGCCGGCTCGCTCTCGCCGTTGACGGTGTCGGCGCCTGCGGGCGCGATCCTCAATGCGCCGAAGCCCGCGCCGGTGGCGTCGCGCCATATCATCGGCCAGATGCTGCCCGACGTCGTGTTCGGCTGCCTGCGCCAGATCATTCCCGAGGACGTGCCGGCCGAAGGCACCTCCTGCCTGTGGAATCTCAACGTGCGCGGACAGACCCGCTCGGGTGCCGGCGGCAATTACGGATTCTCGATGGCGGTGACCAGCAATGGCGGCACCGGCGCGCGGTTCGGCAAGGACGGGTTGTCGGCGACCGCCTATCCCAGCGGCGTGCGCGGCACCCCGGTCGAGATCGCGGAGACGCAGACGCCGCTGATCTTCTGGCGCAAGGAGCTGCGCCCGGATTCCGGCGGGGCAGGGCGCACCCGCGGCGGCCTCGGCCAGATCATCGAGGTCGGCAGCGGCGTCGATGCGCCGTTCGACATTCTGGCGGCGTTCGACCGCATCGACCATCCGCCGCGCGGCCGCGACGGCGGCCGTGACGGCGAGGCCGGCTATGTCGGTCTCAAATCCGGAAAGAAGCTGCGCGGCAAGGGCTTTCAGCAGGTGCCGCCGGACGACCGGCTGGTGGTGCTGACGCCGGGCGGCGCCGGCATCGGCGATCCCGGGGAACGCGCGCGGTCGGCCGTCAACGATGACGTCGAGAGCGGGCTGGTGTCTTCGGACAATGCAGTTGCGGTTTATGGGCGTGCGCGGTGACGAGAAGGATACCGCGCGTCGATATCAGTAGAACGGAGGGGCGAATGATCACGCGACGGAGCTTCACCGCGGGGGCAGCGACGCTGCTCGCCGCCGGCCACATCTCGACCCGCGCGCGAGCGGCGACGGTGAGCTGGGACATGTCGACGGTCTGGCCCGACGGCAATTTCCACACCCAGAACGCCTTTGCCTTCGCCGAAGAAGTGAAGAAGCAGAGCGGCGGCACGGTCGCGATCACCGTGAAGGCCGGCGGCCAGCTCGGCTTCAAGGGACCCGAGCACTTACGCGCCGTGCGCGACGGCCTGGTGCCGCTCGCCGACGTCCTCAACATCCAGCAGGTCGGCGACGAGCCTTTCATGGGCGTCGAGAGCATCCCCTTCCTGTGCAGCTCGATGGACGAATTGAAGCTGCTGCACAAATATGTGCGGCCCGAATACGAGACGGTCGCCGCGCGCAACAACCAGAAGATCCTCTACATCGTGCCCTGGCCGACGCAATATCTGCACCTCAAGGTGAAGGTCGCCGATGTCGACGGGCTGAAGAACATCAAGATCCGCGTGCCCGACAAGAACGCCGTCGACATGCTGGCCGTGGTCGGCATGGCGCCGGTGATGATCCCCTGGGGCGAGACGATTCCCGCGTTGGCCTCCGGCGCAGTCTCCGGCGTCTCGACCTCGGCGGTGTCGGGCGTCGACGGCAAGTTCTGGGAGTTCCTGAAATTCATCTACCCGACCAATCACGTCTGGTCGTCGCAGATGCTCACCGTCAATCTCGATTCGTGGAAGGCGCTCTCTGGCGATCAACAGCAGCTCGTCTCCGGCATCGCCGCGAAGATGGAGCCCGGTTTCTGGGCGAACTCGCTCAAGGCCGACGTCGACAGCCTCAATCGGCTGAAGGAGGGCGGCATGGAGGTGGTGCCGGTCTCGGATGCGATGATGACCGACATTCGCGGCAAGACCGCGCCGCAGCTCGACGCTTTCCTCAAGCGCGTGCCGGCGGCCGACAAGCCGGTGCGGGCCTATCTCGCCGAAATGAAGCGCTGAGGTCGGGCCGTGGTCAGCGTTTCGCCCGCAGCTCCGCAAAGTCTCAACGCAGCGGCGCCGGCGCCGCTGCGGATTCTGCTCGACGGCATCGACCGGCTCGGCCGGCTCGATGGCTGGATCGGCGGCGGCTGCCTGCTGACGCTGACGCTGTTGATGCTGTGCGAGGTCGCAACCCGCTTCCTCTCGAACTTCCTGCCGTTCTTTCCGCCGACGATCTCGATCGCCTGGGAATATTCCTCCTATCTGATGGCGGCGTCCTTCACCTTCGGCGCTGCGATGACGCTGCGCGTCGGCGGCCACATCCGCGTCGTGCTGCTGTTGAAGAACGTGCCGCCTCCGGTGCAGCGCGCGATCGAGATCCTCTCGGCGGCCGCCGGCTTCGCCTTCATGGCCTTCCTGACTTACGCCATGGCAAAATTCGCCTGGGGCGCGTTCGCCCGCGGCCAGCTGTCGACCTCGAGCGACACCCCGCTGTGGTTTCCGCAGGCCGTCGTCACCTTCGGCATGCTGCTGCTCACCCTTCAGTTCCTTGCGCGCGCGATCCAGGCCACGCTCGGCCTGCCGCTGGAGGATCACCGCATGAAGGCCTCTCCCGTCGAATGACCGCGCTCGCGCCCGCTACCGGATACAGGATTCCATGACCATCGAAGTCGTCGCCTTGTTCGTGATCCTGTTTGCGCTCCTGGCGGGAGGCTTGTGGATCGGCCTGACGCTCGCGCTCACCGCGACGCTGCTGCTCGCGATGTTCCGCTCGATCCCGCTCGACAAGCTGTTGCCGCAATACGCCTGGAACATCCTGACGACGCAGGAGTTGCTGGCGCTGCCGCTGTTCATCCTGATGGGCGAGCTTTTGTTTCGCACGCGGCTGTCGCGCTCGCTGTTCCAGGGGCTCGCGCCCTGGGCCGGTCTGCTGCCGGGCCGGCTGCTGCATGTGAACGTGATCGGCTGCACCATCTTCGCGGCGATCTCGGGCTCGTCGGCTGCGACCACGCAGGTGATCGGCCGGATGTCGCTCAACGAGCTGTTGCGCCGCGGCTATTCACGCGACATCGCGATCGGCTCGCTCGCCGGCGCCGGCACGCTCGGCTTCCTGATCCCGCCGTCCAACATCATGATCATCTACGGCGTGCTCGGCGACGTTTCCATTCTCAAGCTCTTTACGGCGGGCGTGCTGCCCGGCCTACTGCTCGCCGCCACCTTCATGGGCTGGGTGATGCTGCACACGACCCTCAAGCCCGCGATGGTGCCGGAGACGGAGGCAAAGCTGTCGCAGGTGCCGTGGGGCGAACGCTTTGCCGCACTGAAAGACCTCGCACCGGCGCTGTTCCTGATCGCCTGCGTGCTGGGCTCGATGTATGGCGGGCTGGCGACGCCGTCCGAGGCCGCAGCCGTCGGCGTGCTCGGCGCTGGCCTGGTCGCCTGGGCGCAAGGCTCGATGTCGCAGCAGGTGATGCGCGACGTGCTGATCGGCTCGGTCGTAACCTGCTCGATGATTGCGCTGATCGTGCTCGGCGCCTCGATCCTCGGCAATGCGGCCGCCTTCCTCGGCATCCCGCAGGCGGTTGCCGCCTTCGTCAAGGGCCTCGGCCTGTCGCCCTTCATGCTGATCGTCGTGTTGATCATCTTCTATCTGGTCCTCGGCTGCTTCCTCGACGGCTTCTCGATGATCGTGATGACGCTGCCGATCGTGCTGCCGATCGTGAAGGGCGCGGGCTTCGACGAGATCTGGTTCGGCATCTTTCTCGTGCTCGCCGTCGAGATGGCGCAAATCACCCCGCCGGTCGGCTTCAACCTGTTCGTCATCCAGGGCCTGACCGACGACGGCCTCGGCTACATCGCGCGCGTCACGTTGCCCTATCTCGTCATCATGGTCGGCTTCGTGCTGCTGCTGACGCTCTGGCCCGGCATCGTCACCATCCTGCCAAGGGTGCTGTACGGGTAATTGGTCGTTGGCGACGCCCCTTCGACATCCTGACGCGCCGAACGGTAAGCGTAACTGACGTTTTCAGTTCGCGCCGCGCGTCAAATTCGCGCCGGGCGCGCATTCCATCTTTGCGCTCCCTCGCATCCGGCGTACGCTATGAGAGCGAGCAGGAGTGCAACAGCAACCAATCCAGTGAATGTAGCTCCTTTTGGCGATGTCCGCCGAGAGAGATCGAGAACTGTTGGCAGCTCATATGCGATGGAGAGGAACCGACACATAGCGAGCTGCTGACATCCCTCGCGGCGACGTTTGTAAGATGCAAATTCGACAAACAATAAAAGCGGGAGGAACGGATGAAGAGGCGGTGGAGTAATTCTGGTCTAGCTCTTGTTGCCGGCGCGACATTGATCGCGACGTCAGCGTTGGCCCAAACCGTGGATACTGCGCGGATCGAGGGTGCCGGTCAGAACGATTGGCTGACTTATCACGGTTCATACAAGTCCTATCATTACAGCCCGCTCGCGCAGATCAATGCGAGCAATGTCGGCAATCTGGGCGTTGCCTGGATCCATATTCCCGGACGCTCGACCCGTGGCCTGCAATCGATGCCGCTCGCGGCTGATGGCATGCTTTACTACACGGGTTCCTACAGCCGGGTTTTTGCGCTCAACGGCGCGACGGGCGAGGTGATCTGGACCCATTTTCCGGAACTGGACGAGGTGCTGATCGCCCGCCAGACCCATTCTCCCTACAATCGCGGCGTGGCGCTCGGCGAGGGCAAGGTCTTCGTCGGCACCATGGATGGCAGGCTGCTTGGCCTGGACATGAAGTCGGGGAAGGTCCTCTGGGAAACCAGGCTGATCGACTCGCAGAAGCTCACGGTCGGTTTCACCGGTGCGCCGCTTTACGCGAAGGGGACGGTGATCATCGGCGCGCAAGGCGGTGAATGGCCGGGCCGCGGCCCGATCTTCGCCGTGGATGCCACCACTGGAAAGAAGAAGTGGGAGTTCCTGACGGTTGCAGGCACCGACGAGGCCATGAAGACGTGGGGAAACGATTCCTGGCGCACGGGCGGGGGCGGCGGCTGGATGCCGGGCACCTACGATTCCGAGACCAACACCATCCTGTGGGGCACCGCGAATCCGGCGCCGCTCTACGATTGGTCGGGCGCCGATTACAAGACGCAAGGTGCGCGTCCCGGCGACAATCTCTATACGAGTTCAGTGATCGGTCTCGACATCGATACCGGCAAGCTGAAATTCTATCATCAGGAATTGCCGCACGACGCTTGGGACTTCGACAGCGCCGTCGGCGAGTTCGTGATGCTGGAGCGCGACGGCCAGAAATACGTGGTTCATCCGAACAAGGGCGGCTTCGTCTTCGTCTACGACCGCAATCTCGGCGTGAAGAACGTCTGGCGGCTGGTTGAGAACATCAATTTCGTCAAGGATATCGACCCCAAGACCGGCGCCCTGATCGGTCGTCGCGACTTCACCGCGGGGAAGGTCACCGAACCGCCGCTGTGCCCATTCATCGGCGGCGGCATCAGTTGGAACGCCGGATCATACAGCCCGAAGACGGGCCTCTACTACAAGATCGGCCAGGAATGGTGCATGACGCTCGACGTCCAGAAGACGACGCCGGTCACCGCGCCCCAGGTCCAGCTCAACATCGGCGCCGATTTCAAGATGGCTCCGCCTCCGGGCGGCGAGATCTATGGACATCTCGACGCGCGCGATCCCATCACCGGGGCCAAGAAGTGGGAGGTTCGCTATCCCGAGCCGCCGCTTGGGAGTGTGCTGTCGACCGCGGGCAATCTCGTGTTCGTGCCGGACTCCCGCGGCATCCTCCATGCCTACGATGCTGAAACCGGGGCCGAGCTGTGGAATCACAACAACGGCACCGGCCATCAGGGCGGCATCGTCAGCTATTCCGTCAACGGCAAACAGTACGTTGCCGTCGCCGCAGGCTTTGGCGGCATGCTGGCGGACGAGTACGCGCCAAACTTCGGCGGCGTCTACAAGAGCATGCCGCGTGACGACGGCGCGCTTGTCGTCTTCAGCCTGAAATAGGTCATCGCAGATTGCCGGGGAGCAGGCGCAAGCTTGCTCCCCGTGCATTGAGGTTGCGGGCGTGCTTCAGGATATGGAGCTCATTACCTTGAAATTGCGTTTGAAGAAGTCCGCCGCGCTGCTATCGGCGGTGCTGGGCGCCTCGTTGCTCTCTGCCGCACCGGTTCGAGCGCAGTCTGCCACCCCTGCACCCGACAACGGGACATTCGACGTCGAGCAGTTGTTCGCGGGGACCTGCGGCTTTTGTCACTCCGCCGGCGGCCGGGCCGCCGGCAAGGGACCGCAGCTGATGAATTCGCCGCGCGACGACGAGTTTCTGCACAGCCGCATCAAGAACGGCAAGTCGGGTGCGATGCCGGCCTTCGGCGGGGCCTTCACCGACGCGCAGATCGACCAGATCGTGAAATATATCCGCGCCTTGAAGCCGCGCGAGGGATGAATCGCCAAGGCCCCGATCCGTCGATACGAGGACGCGGAATGAAGACAGTTCTCCCGCTTTTGGTCGGCGCCGTCATCGGACTGTCCGGTCCGGCGCAGGCGCGAACCCTGGACGCGATCCGTTCGTCCGGCGCGCTCGGATTATGCGCCCATCYCAACTCGCTTCCCTTCGCGAGCAAGGCCGGCGATCCTCCCGGCTTTCAGATTGAATTGGGCCAGACGCTGGCACGCGAGCTCGGCGTGTCGCTGCGGCTCGACTGGATCATCACCCAGTACCAGATGCGGAGCGCCGGCTGTGACATTCTTCTCGATGTCATCGCCGACCGCGAGGCGCAAGGCGAAACCCGTTTGAGGATCTCAAAACCGTATTATCGCACGGGCGTCGCGCTCGCCGTGCCGTCATCCAGCACGCTGGCCTCGTTCCAGGGCCTCAACGCGCAGACCAAGGTGGGGGTGCAGGTCGGATCCGTCGCAGCCATGATCATCGGTCAACGGCACGTGCCTATGTCGACCTTCGGCTTCGAGAGCGACAGCCTCGACGCCCTGTCAAATCATGAGATCGATGCCGCTGCGGTCACGCCCACGGCGGCGAGTTATTTCAATCTGACGCATCCGGACAAGGCGCTCCGCATCCTGGATCGCGACGAGAGCGTGGCCGACCTCAACTGGAACGTCGCCGTTGGCATGGTCCGTCCGGATGATGCGTTGCGCGAAGCCATCGATGGAGCCCTTGAACGGTTGCGAAACGACGGCACGATCGACCGGATCTACGGCCACTACGGGGTCGTGCTGCAGGCGCCGAAATAGCTGCATTGCTCAAATGAGCGGCGTCGTCCCGGTCCAACCTGGACGACGCCGCTGGTCTGCGCAATATCGGCTATGGCTTTGGCCTACGCCGCCGCCTTCTTCCGGGCCTGCTCGGCCTTGTACAGCTCGAACTCCTCCGCGATCGCCTTGGCGATCGAGGGCCGTGCGCGCAGGCGGTCGTAATAGGCCTTCAGGTTCGGCCATTTCGCGAGCTCGATCGGCGGCGTCGCCATGGTCCAGTTGATGACCGTGACGAGGTAGGCGTCGGCGACGCTGAAATGATCGAGCAGGAAGTCGCGGCCTTTCAGGTAGGTGTCGAGATAGTCGAGCCGCGACAGGTTCTTCTCCAGCACATAGGCTTTCACCTCCTGCGGCGCCTTGCGGTCGAGCACGGGCACGAACAGGCCCTTGTGCAGCTCGGTGCCGATGAAGCAGAGCCATTGATGCAGGCGGGTGCGGTCGATGCCCGGTCGCGTGCCGATGCCGGATTCCGGGAAACGGTCGGCGACGTATTGCAGGATCGCCGCGTTCTCGGTCAGCACCGCGCCCTCGTCGGTGCGCAGCGTCGGCACGAGGCCGATCGGGTTGACGGCGCGGAAGTCGGAGCCGTCGTTCAGCACTGTCTTGGTCGGCGGATCGACTTCGAGATAATTCGCCTCGGCGCCGGCTTCATACAGCGCGACGCGGGTCGCCATCGAACAGGCGAGCGGCGAGAAATAAACATCCATCTGTAGCCTCCTTGGCAATTCCCTTGTGGTGTCGCTCAACCTGGCCAGATTGATTTTTGTACTGTCCTGTATAATATTGGGGTGGTCAAGGATTATTTTGCGAGATGGTACAAAAATCAAAGGGACCGCCCGAAGCGGCATCCGAGCAGCCCAAGCGCCGCGGCCGCCCGCGCGCCTACGAGCCCGACGTCGCGCTCGGCAAGGCGCTCGACCTGTTCCGCACCCAGGGTTTCGCTGCGACCTCGCTCGACGATCTCAGCGAAGCGACGGGCATGAACCGGCCGAGCCTCTATGGCGCCTTCGGCGACAAGCGTGAGCTCTACATCAAGAGCTACCAGCGCTACCGCGAGGACGCGCGCGCCTCGATGGTCGCGATCTTTCGCGAGGAGATGCCGGTGCGGCAGAGGCTGGAACGCATCTTCGCGTCCGCGCTGAACATCTATCTCTCCGGCGAGACCGGTCCGCGCGGCTGTTTCACGGTGGTCACCGCGGCGTCCGAAGCCGTCAGCGATCCCGACATCCGCGCCATGGTGCTCGATGGGCTCACCGAACTCGACAAGGCCTTTGCCAGTTGCTTCCGCCGCGCCAGGGAGAAGGGCGAGTTGCCGGAGAGTTCGGATCCGGCGGTGCTGGCGCAACTCGCGTCAGCCACCGTGCACACCATCGCCATCCGCTCCCGCGCCCGCGTGTCGCGCAAGGAATTGGAGGCGATCGTGAAGGGGGCGATCGATGTGATGGTGGGAGTCAAATCCTGAGCCGTCGTCCTGGCCTAGTGCGCAATTGCGCACGGGGGCCGGGACCCACCGCGGAAGCTATCGATTGTAGTTGATCGCAGTACCGAACTGCGATCCTCCGCCAAACTATGTCCTGTGGTTATGGGTCCCGGCCTTCGCCGGGACGACACGGAGTTTGTGGCGCGCGCTACTTCCCCGGCGTCGTCCCGGCGAAGGCCGGGACCCATAGCCACCGAACTTGGTTTGGCGAAGACTCGGAGTTACGACTTCACGCCGCAACTTCTCCCTGGGGTAATGGGTCCTGGCTTTCGCCAGGACGACACCTTCAGGGTGGCGCGAGAAGCGCCCGCTACGCCGCGCGGATATGCGCGAGGAAGCGGTCGACTTCATCCCGCAGCCGCTGCGACTGTTTCGACAGCTCGACGGCCGAGCCCAGCACTTCCTCCGCCGCCGTGCCGGTGGCGGCGATGCCGTCGGTGACGCCGGCGATGTTTTGCGAGACCTCGCCGGTGCGCGCGGCCGCCTGCTGGACGTTCTGCGCGATCTCCTGGGTCGCCGTGCCCTGCTGGCCGACGGCGGCGGCAATCGCGGCCGAGATTTCGTCGACCTGCTGGATCGTCGCGCAGATCGACTGGATGCCCTCCACGGCGCCACTGGTCTCGCCCTGCACGGCCGTGACCTGCGCGCCGATCTCCTCGGTTGCCTTGGCGGTCTGGGTTGCCAGCGCCTTCACTTCGGAGGCGACGACGGCGAAGCCGCGGCCGGCCTCACCCGCGCGCGCCGCCTCGATGGTTGCGTTGAGCGCGAGCAGGTTGGTCTGGCCTGCGATGCTGCTGATGAAGGAGACGACGTCGCCGATCTTCTGCGCCGCCTCGGCCAGGCTCTGCACGCGTGCATTGGACTGCCGTCCGTCGCTCGCGGCCTTGCCCACCACCTCGGTCGCATGCGCCAGCCGCCGGCTGATCTCGGTCATCGACGACGACAGCTGTTCGGCGGCGGCCGCGACCGTCTGCACGTTCTCCGAGGCGAGCGCCGAGGCCGATGACACCGTGCGCGTCTGCTGGCGTGACTGCTCGACGATGGCCGACATCGAGCGCGCCGTGTGCTCCATCTCGACCGCGGCCGCTGACACCGTGGTGACGACGTCACGGATGCTGGCCTCGAAATTGTCGGCGAGCGCGGCGAAGGCGCGCCGCTTCTCCGCTTCGGACTGCGCCTTGGCCTCCAGCTGCTCGGCCTGAAGCTTGCTGAAATTCAGCGCATTGTCGCGGAACACCGCAACCGCCTTCACCATCGCGCCGACCTCGTCATTCGCCTTGCTGGCGGGGATGGCGACGTCGAGCCGACCGTCCGCAAGCTCGCGCATCACCGAGGTGATGGACAGGATCGGGCGCGAAATGCTCCGCGCAATCAGATAGCCGACGATCGCCGCGAGCACGAGCCCGAGCGCGGCGATGCCGATCGAAAGCCACCAGGCGCGGTCGGCGGAGGCCTCGTAGTCGGCATTGTCCATCACCAGCTCGACCGCGCCGAGCGGCTTGCCGGAAAAGTCCTTGATCGGTCCGAGCAGCACGGCGACCGGCGTGCTCTCCAGCTTGGCCCGCCGCACCGTGATGCCGCCCTCGGTGGCGCGGCCGTATTCGGCCGCCTCGAAGAAGCTCTTGCCCTTCAGCGTGCCGCCGAACAGCTTGAAGCTGCCGCCGTCGGAAAGATGGAAGGCGACGTCGACATGGTGGTTGGTCTTGAAGTCGTCGAGGAAGGGCTGGCCGAAGGTCAGGCCGAACTCGACGCTGCCGAGATGCTTGCCGGCTTGCGCGATCGGCACCACGCCGCGAATGCCGAGCCCGGCCACGCCGCCCTCGAGGCCGACCACGACCCGGCGCTCCTGGTTGGCGACGACGACGGTCTTGCGGAAGCCCGAGAGGTCGTCGCCGAATTTTGCCGGCTGGTGCACGCGCAGGAACGAGGACGCCGGAGGCACGTGGAATTGGAACTGATCGACGCCGTAGTCCGACTTGATGGCGGCGAACACCGGCCCGAACAGCCGCACCAGGGCCTCGCGGTCCTGCTTCGCCATCGCCTCCTGCGTCGCCGGCATCGCGGCGACCACGGCGCTCATCGCGGCGGCGCGTTGCGATTCCTCGGCGATGCGCGATTGCAGGGCGTCGTAATGGCTGCGCAGCTCGCGCTGGTCGGCGCGGTCGATGATGCCTGCGATGATCCACATCGCGCCCAGCACGGCAAACAGCGCGGTCGCCGCCGCCGTCACCGCCAGCGCAACCGTGATCCGCATCCTGAGGCCGAGCGTCGTCCGCATGTCCGACTCGTTCTTTGAGCGTTGGTTAAGAACGACTATCAACTTCTCGCTAAGAGAGGGTGAACGGGGGCGGCTGCCGGGGTGGTTGTGGGGGGCCGGGCTGCCCGCCAAAACAAAGCTGTCGTCCTGGCGAAAGCCAGGACCGATACCGCGGAATCTATCGATGGTAGTCGGTCGCAGTACCGAACTACGATCCTCCGCCAAATGCCGCCCTGTGGCTATGGGTCCCGGCCTTCGCCGGGACGACAGCGGGGTGTGTGGAGCTAGCGAGCCCTAATACCCCCGGGTCCGATCCACCACGTTCTCCAGCACGCCGCCCGCCTCGAACCTTGCGATCTGTTCGGCGACATAGGCCGAGATTGCTTCCGCGTCGGTGTCGGCCGCGTTGTGCGGCGTCAGCACCACCTTCGGGTGGGTCCAGAACCGGCTGTCCCTTGGCTGCGGCTCCTGCACGAAGACGTCGAGCGAGACGGCGCCCAGCGTGCCGTCATCGAGGCAAGCTAGAATGTCGGCCTCGTTCTGAAGGCCGCCGCGGCCGGCATTGATCACGACGGGTGCGCCGAGCGGGCTCGTGCGGTTGAGTTTTGTGAAGACGTCGCGGTTGAGGATGCCGTGCGTATCAGGCGTCAGCGGCAACAGGCTGACCAGGATATCGGTCGTGCGCAGGAACGCATCCATTCCTGCCGTGCCATGGAAGCACGCGACGCCCTCGATCGCGCGTGGGCTGCGGCTCCAGCCCGTGACGCGGAAGCCGAGCCGCCGCAGCACGTCGGCCGCGTCGGCGCCAAGCGTGCCAAGTCCCATGACGCCAACCGTCACCGCGCTCGCCGGCCACTGATAGGTCGGCTCCCAGCGCTTCTCGCGCTGCGACTGCCGCAGATAGAGCTCCTGGCGGTGGTGCATCAGCACGTGCAGCACGACATATTCGGTCATGCGGTTGGTCAGGTCGGGCACGGCGACGCGGACCAGCGGCACATCGGGCAGGCTCTTGTCCGCCATCAACGCGTCGACGCCCGCGCCCAGATTGAAGATCGCACGCAGATTGGGAAAGGCGCCAAGGTCGCCCGGCACCGGCTTCCATACCGCGGCATAGTGCACCTCCGCCGGATCGAGCCCGGCATCGGGCAGCAGCACCACGCGGCGGCCGCCGCAGACCGAATCGAAACGGGCCTTCCAGCGCTGCGGCAGCCAGTTCTGCTGCGTGCTGTTGATCAGGACGGCCAGTGTGCCTTTGGTCATTCGAAGTGCCTCGTCGGGTTCCGCTTGAGAAGGCCCTCCTTGGCACGATCTGTCGGATTTTTCTTGCAATTTTTTTCCGCAGCCCTGTCGGGGCGGGGCATAGTGGATCGTCTTTAAAACACGAGTTACGGAAGGTCCTGCCCATGCTTTATGCGATCCTTTGCTATCATGACGAGGACTTCGTCGCCTCCTGGAGCAAGGACCAGGACGAGGCCGTGATGAAGAAGCTCGCCGTGGTGCAGGAGAAGCTCACGCAGCAGGGGCGGCTCGGCCCGGTGGCGCGGCTGCTGCCGACCACCGCGGCGGCGACCCTGCGCAAGGAAGATCCGCCGCTGGTGCTCGATGGCCCCTATGCCGAGACCAAGGAGCAGTTGCTCGGCTTCTACATCGTCGATTGCAAGAACCTCGACGACGCGCTCGACGTCGCGCGCGATCTTGGTGCGGCCAATCCCGGCGGCGCCTATGAGGTGCGTCCCGTCGGCGTGTTCAGGCCCGGAGGAAGTCTGACGTGAGCGAGGCCGATACCGCCTGGATCGAGACCGCGCTGACCTCGGCGCGACCCCAGGCGGTCGGCGCACTGCTGCGCTATTTCCGCGATCTCGATACCGCCGAGGAGGCGTTCCAGAATGCCTGCCTGCGCGCGCTGAAGACCTGGCCACAGAACGGGCCGCCGCGCGACCCGGCGGCCTGGCTGATCATGGTCGGCCGCAACGTCGCGATCGACGAAGTCCGGCGTGCCCGCAAGCAGCAACCGCTGCCCGAGGACGACCAGGCGATCTCCGATCTCGACGACGCGGAAGGTGCGCTTGCCGAGCGGCTCGACGGCTCGCACTATCGCGACGACATCCTGCGGCTGATGTTCATCTGCTGCCATCCGCAACTGCCGGCGACGCAGCAGATCGCGCTCGCCCTGCGGATCGTATCGGGCCTGACGGTGAAACAGATCGCGCGCGCCTTCCTGGTCTCGGATGCGGCGATGGAGCAGCGCATCACGCGCGCCAAGGCCAAGGTCGCGGACGCCGGCGTGCCGTTCGAGGCGCCGGGCCCGGTCGAGCGCGCCGAGCGGCTCGCCGGTGTTGCGGCGATGATCTACCTGATCTTCAACGAGGGTTATTCAGCGAGCGGCGATACCGCGGAGCTACGCAAGCCGCTGTGCGAGGAGGCGATCCGGCTGGCGCGGCTGTTGCTGCGGCTGTTCCAGAGCGAGCCGGAGATCATGGGGCTGGCGGCGCTGTTGCTGTTGCAGCATGCGCGCAGCAACGCGCGCTTTGCCGAAGACGGCACGCTCATTCTCCTCGATGACCAGGACCGTTCGCAGTGGAACGGCACCATGATCGCGGAGGGCCTTGCCTTGATC
>NZ_JBFULU010000017.1:0-142053 GCF_054049735.1 Bradyrhizobium sp. P5_C12 | reverse complement strand
CCTGCGTGGCGGCCCGACCATCGCTTAACCTGTCACTGCTTCATGCAGCGAGCACCCGTGGTTGTTCTACACAACAGAGCCGAGAACGCAACTGTGATGTCTCCAATGGGTCAATCGCGTCGGTTTGGCGATCAGCCGCGCACTTCCGGTCCTCCTCGATGAGCGGACATCGTCAGCGTCGGTGGACAGACAGCCGCCGCACAAAAGAGAACAGCCGCCCGAAGGCGGCTAGTCGTTCTCTCCGATGAAAGGAACTTGGAAGCAACTCTACCAGCCGCCGGTGATCAAGCGAACGTTGTCACGCAGCGAGCCAATGTCCCTTGTGAATATCGAACTTTACGACGCCGTCGTCACGCATCTTCAACAGGAGCGATTGGCAGTCGTCCTGATGCTTTATGTTCACGCGCTTCATGATTTCGAAAGCCTTCAGAGGCTTTTCGCGAAGCGCAATTAGAATCTTTTCTCGATCAGTCATTGGGGTTCCTTGCATCGGCATCGGCGACGGTACGCGTTGTACAGATCGTCTGCAACGGGTGCGTTCGCTTGACGAGGTCCGTTCCGGCTCACGGGCGGTCTTCGCGAATCTGCCGGCGCATGTCCGCTCTGCCCCCGCTTGCAGAAGGTTTTGGCGCAGGCAAGCCGAACCGTTCAAAGTACTGAGCAACTGCCGGGCTCGAATGGTCGCCGGAATGGTAGGCCGCGAGCGCCACTATTTCGCCGTCCAGGAACATCGCCAGAGCAACTTGGCTAACGACCCAAACGCCGCCTCCGACACGACGCCCAAGGCCATGCTGAGGGCACCAGTTCCGGATCGTTGTTTCTGACTTTCCAGCCCTCTTAGCTGCCGCAGCTAAGCTAATCCCCTCACGAGGATCGTAGGGCGTGAGGACCTTCAAATGGGAATGCTCTGGTGCCCTCATGCGAGCACCTTTGTGAGCAGGACTGCGTCGGATGCGTGATGGCGTCGGTATGTAAGATGAGCGCCGGTTTGCCGATGGATCGATGCCGACGAGGCCGTGATGAACGGCACGACGCCACCCTGGATCAGGAACAGAAACCCCATCACATCGAAGCGCGCGGCGGGCGCGAGCGGGTGAACCCCGTACAGATCAAGCGCCGTCCAACCCATCGCATGCGCCGCGTGCCCCCACCGAGACAGGAAGTTTCCGGCGTCACCGAGGAGCATGTCCCACCGCTCCGGGCTCATCCAATCGGGGCAAGTTCGCCGCTCCAGATCCCCCAAGATTGCATGCCATTCTGCTGGCGCACCGCCTCTCTCGCCGTCATCCTCGCCCCCTGCAAAATTAGTGGTCCCACTGGTCCCAGTGGTCCCACCCTTGTTAAGTGATTGATCCGCGGAAGATTTGCCGGGACCACTCACTGCGCCGTGATGGGACCAGTCAAAATCAACTGGTCCCACCTTCGTTTCGCGACTGGTCCCAGCTTTTTCCTTTTCAATGAATAGCTTGCTTGGGGTGGGACCAGTGGGACCACTGGGACCAGTATTTTTCAGAAGGTCGAGCACGTGAGAGGTGAAGTCCGGAAAGCTATGCGTCATTCGCCGTCCTCCAGGAGCTGCGAGACGATGTGGTAGAGGCGCAATTGACCATGCCCAGGAACGCGAACATGCTTCGCGCGGCGCGCTGGATCGGGCGCATCCATGTAGCCTTTGGTCGCCATGGTGGCCGCGAGCCGGCGAGCGTCGAGGCCGCGGCAAATCTCCTCCTTCCATGCCGTGGTCGTGACGAAGTAGTCCCAGCCGTCTCCGACCTTCTGGCGATAGCCGGCCACGTCGCGCGGGTGGATGCGCGTGTCTCGCTCTTCCTCCCAGGCGGGAATGAAGCGGGCCATGCCGTTGGCGAGCAGGAATGAACGGACCTGCTCGAGGCCGTCATGGACCTCTGCCGCGTCGTGTCCGCCGCGTGCAGCCAGCCAGTCGTTGAAGCACCTCCCGGCTGCTGCGATGGCCTCGCCCGGCTTCCACGGCACAATGCCGCGCTGCTGAGCGAGCTCGCCGCCAACCGCGACCAGCGCGAAGCGCTGAGCCACGCGTTCGATTTGGCCGTCCGCCCCTCGCGGAACAAACTGACTGCTGAAAGCAGCCATGATCGGCGCAATCTGCCGGCGGAGATCCTCTATCGCGGGAACGATCGATCCCAAGTAATGCCGGACGGCAACGCCATAGTGCTGCTGCGTCGCGGTCCGTAGATGTCGGGCAAGTGCTTCCGCTGTCTCGAAGCCGTGTAGGTTCTCGAACATACCCATCCCGGCGCCGGCATCGGCCGCGATATCGACGATGCGAACTTGCTGGCCGGCCGCTATCCGTTTCCCGCGCCCGTCCTCTGCAACCTTATCGGCAAGCCCAATTTCTCCAGAGGACAAGAACAAGACACGCCACTTTGCCGCTCGGCGCGCCGATCCGTCGCGGGTGCTGCGCGACTTGCCGGACCCGTTGGCGAGCATATAGGCGGCTTCGCCGGCATCCTTCGCCGCGAGCTGCGAGAGCTCGTCCAGGCAAAGAAGCGTATCCGAATGGCTGAGCGCAACACCCTCCAACCCGTTGGCTGTTGCGCGCCACGATCGAACGAAGCCATTTGCATCCCCACCGCCCCAAACACTTCCCGCGACATGCAGCGCGGTGCTCTTGCCCGTTGAAGACGCCCCCTTGAAATGAAGGCCGCCGCCTTCGGACGAGCACGGGCCCACCAGCGGCCCTGCGAATGCCGCGGAGATGGCGAGCACCAGGCGGCTGTTGCCGCTGGCGTAGCGAGCTACATTTTGTTGCCAGCTCTCGAGCGTGCCGCCCTGCCGGAACGAATGCTCGTGCGCCGTGACGCTCTGCAACAGCAACTGGTCGCGCTTGTCGTTCGCAAAGCAGTCATCCGGCAGGACGAAGGAATTGCTGTGCCACCCCACTCGCTGAGTTGCCCTTGCCCGATTGGGGCTGCGGACCTGGAGCAGGAACGAGTTGAAGAGACCACGCGCCGTTTGGCTGGGGGCGATGAAAAACCCACCCTCCATAAGCGCGCGGCGGGCTTCCGAGCCGTCGCCTGCGAGCGTGGCACGCGGCAGCGCAAATTGGTGCTCGCGGTCGTCGTGGTCCTTCCAACGCAGCAGCACGCCCCAGTTGGAGCCGTCGCCGTCCCGCGTTTCGGCAACAATGTCGAAGTGGCCTGCGATCAAAATTGCGGGCTTGTCCAGGTCGTCGGGATTCTGCCACATCAAGCCCCGGTCGGAGAACGAGTAACCAATAGGCAACTGCTTCTTCTGCTCAGCGCGACCCGCGATGTGCTCCTCGTGCGGTTCCTCGCTGGCACCGCACTCCGCAGCGCTCGGCCTCTCTTCCGGGGCTGGCTCTTCGACCTTCCAATAAGGGGCCGCCTCAATCAACGCTGCCAGGTCCGCGCTGGTCTTGCCGGCGAGCCAGTCCGACACGTCGCCGCCCTTGGGCGTGTCCGGGAAGTGCAGAATACGGACGCTTGCGGCTACACCATGGGCCAGGGCCGCCTTCTCTTCGGCATGCTTCCGGCCAGCCTCATCGTTGTCGGCCAGGATGACGAGGTGGCGCCCACGCACATACTCCGCGCAGCCCATTGGCAATCCATCGCCAGTCCCGCCGAACGTGAAAGCGCTGAATGACGCTTTCGCTAAAGTGTCCACGTCCTTTTCGCCTTCCGGCCAAAGCAACGGCGCATCACCGCTGAAGGGATCGGCACCGACGAAGTAGGGCACGTTTTCAAAGCCCTCTGGCTTGCGATACTGCCAACCTGTCCGTCCATCAGTGTCCGTCACCCGAAACACGTTGAAAGCGTTGCCGTCCTTGCGGAGGATCTTCAGCCGGACGGGGACGCCGCCCCGGCAATAGCTGTGCCGGCGCTTTTCGTCGTCGCGGACGCGCGGGCCTTCGTCACCGGCCACGACGAAGCGCGGCTTGCCATCCTGATCCGGTTGAGTGCGAGGTGGGAACGAGGGTGGAGCAGTACGCGCGTCGCGCGGTTCGGCCGCAACCTTATCCGTCTTGCTCGGCGCCGACCGCATGTTGCCGGTCAGGGTTGACGATCCCTCGGCCGGCTTCACGTTCAATAGGCTTTGAAGGTCGCGCGCCGCGTCAAGCTTGGACTTGCCCTCCAGATACGCGACGAGGTCGATAGCATCGCCGCCCTTGTCTCCCGTTGCGAAGTCACTCCAAACTCCGGTCTTCATGTTGACCTTGAAGCTACCGGGGCGACCATCAGCGCGCGTCGGGTTACGCGAGACCCATTCCCCTGCGGATCGATAGCCGCCAGGCAGCAACTTCGGAACGATGACTTCCAAGGCGCTGAGAGCCGCCGAGCTCACCGCACTAAAATCCACGCGCTCAGGACGAGCGAAGGCGTTGTTGATGGCGCCCATTTTCAAAACTTTCCTTTGAATTTTTCGGGAAATGTCTCGCTAACCGGCTCTGTCTTGCGTGCATCGTCGATCGCCTGCGCGGCGTCGGAGGACGATGAAAAGACACCAGGCACTTCACGGCCTGACGGCAGCGTTGCGGAAAAGCGTTTGCGCCCGAGTTCATGAATAAAGCCGAGCACTTCACGACCACAGCAAACGGTCAACGTTCTCACGATTAGGGGAGGGCTCATGACTTGCCCTCCACCGGAATAACCTCAACCGCGGTCTCGAGCCGATACCGGCCATGATTGCCAGGAAAGTCACCCTTGTGGGCCTCATAGTCCGTCGAGATATTCAGACCGGCTCGGCGCAGTTTGTAGACGTAGTGGCTCCAGCGGGGCGCCGGATGGTCGATGGTGGTGAGGCCTCGTGGCCCGGCATTGACGAGATGGCGAAGCGTCCAGGCCTCGCGACCGGCGAAGGTTTGCAGGGAGCCGTCAGGCAGCTTGATCTTGATCCTATCAGTCATCGCTCGGCTGCCCCTCCGATGCCGGCGAGGGCAGCAATCAAGTCAGCATGGCCGGGTGGAACTGGATATCTGGAAAGCAGGTATTGCCCGGCTTTGGTTGCCGGCCCGCGAACTACGGCCGTGCGCCAGTCAAAGAGCGGGAGGCCGGAAAGGTCTTGGATTGGGTGGAGCAAATTGCTATGTGTTTGCACGTTAAGCCTCTCAAGGCCCGGTGCTCGCTGTCCTGCCAGGAAAAGCCGAGCTGCCGGGCTTTCTTTTGGGTGGGATTCAGGCGGCGGTTGCTTCGCGGCCGATGGCCGGTAGCTCTCGAAGCCAACGCCTCAGCTCGCTTGCCTCGAACAGAGTTCGCTTCCCGTCCTTGCGGGCGGTCAGTTCTTTGTCCCTGAGGGCTTTGTAGATGCGCGTGCGACTGCGCCCCGTGGCGGCGGCGGCCTCCTCGGGGGTGTAGGCGAGCTTTGAGATTTGCTCGTGCTGATCGGTATCGGTCGGCATGGTGCGTCCTGTTTTTCAACAGCGCCACCGCGGTATCGCGGGGCACGCACCGAAACTGACTGCTTCGTTGATTCCGCGGAAGCTGGCGGCGTCTGACAAGCCTTAGCTGCGTCAGAGAACGTTGTGACAAGGCTCTGGCTTGTCATTCTACTTTCTGAGTGCCCGTCTCACCATGCGTTCGAATGCCTGCGCAGATTGATCAGCGTCTGGTTCAATCCCGGCGGCCTTGAAGGCCGCCTCAACTTCAGACCGAATGTTTTTCGCGATGAAAGATACCGGCTTGCCCTTCAGCGAAGCACGCTTTCCAAGAGCTTCTGCGATGATGCCGGATCGTTCAGTGGCCATCGCTTTAGCGGTATTCGCACCTTTCTGACGCGCCTCAGCAGCGTTCTTCGCCTGGATCAATCGAGCGTGGTTACCTTCGAGCTCCAGTCTCAACCAGTACCAAGCATCGCAGAGCGCATAGACTGATTTGAAAAGCTCTGGCATGCCGTCAACAAAGCGGTCGTAGACTTCGTCTGGGATTTGGTCCTTCTCCGCGCCCTCTACATGCGAGACCAAACTTGTGACGATTGCTCTTTGGTTGATGAGGAATTGAGCCGCGAGCGTCACCGGGGAGAACGCTCCGTACTTGTGGATGATAGCCGCCAACCAGCTTCCTAAAGCGTGGCTATCCCTCGTCTCCTGATCATTAGCGGTAGAAGACTTGGCATCTTCCAACACCTGATCGAAGCTTTGTACTCCAACGCGAGCTAAGATCCTCTGAGCAGCGCCGATGAGAAACCGAGCCTTCTTTGCAGGTTCGTCATCGGAAAAGGCAGCCGCTTCACCGTCAAATTTCAGTTCTCGCAGCCCGCGTTTTTTCTCATAAACCCTTTTGCCTTCCGAGGTCTGCCGCAGCGCGCGCGTGTGATCTACAGTCTTGCTCATGTGTTATCCCTCCGCTGGGGACAGACCGCATGGTGACGACACGGCAGGCCGGTGCGGACCGGCTTTTCGGGAGCTACCCTAGCCGTGCCGGTTCTTCGGCGTCTCCGCCAAAACTCTAGCTATCTCCCGAGCATATCGGTTGAAGGCCGCGCGCTTCTCTTTGTGGCGCTCATACATGTCATAGTGAACCGAGCCCACGTCGCGCGGCTTGTGATTTAAGCAAGCGTCTCGATCCTCTTTCTTGATCCCGAGAGCGGACATTCTGGTTTCGACCGTGCGCCGCAGGTCGTGAGGCGACGGCGGATCTTCAATCCACTTGCCGTCCATTGTCTTTGCAAGCCGGGCCATGGCGACGGTTAGGGCATGCCCGCTGATCGGCTTTGACCTGTCCTTGGACCTGGGAGAGGGGAATAGGACCGACGACCCAGCCGGAAGGATGGCGATAGCTTCTTTCACCACATCCAGAGCCAAGGGCGAGAGCGGCAAAAAGAAATCGCGCTTGTTTTTCACCCGTTCGGCAGGGATCGTCCACCCGGCGGCTTTCGCCTGGTTGAGGTGCGAGAACTCCGCGAGAGCGGCGCCGGCCACCTCAGTAGCGCGCCCCGCGGTCAGAAGCGCTAGTCGGAGAGCCAAGCCGGTTCGGCGGGATATCGGTTTTTCGATCGCTCCCCGCCAGAACGTGCGCAGCTCGTCGTCGTCTAGCACTCGTTTGCCGGTCTTCTCCGCACCGCGCTTCTTCAGCCGCGACATGGGGTTGTCTTCCCCCAGGTCACAATCGACCGCGAAAGAGAAGATTTTCGATATCAGGGAGTGAACGCGGTTGGCGGCGGTCGGGGTGCCGGCCGCAACAATGCCTTCCAGAAGCTCGATGCAGTCCGCGCGCCGGATCTTCCGATAGTCGCGCTTTCTCCACTTCGGTAGTACGTGCTTATCAAGGTTGCGCCGGTCCTCGTCCACGGACCTGGGGCGCTTGTGCCGCTCCGCGTGCTCGACCATGTAGCGCTCAGCGAGCACGGAAAACTCACGCGAGCCCGCGTCCGCCCTTGCCGCTCGCTTCGCCTCGATGGGGTTGACGCCGCCCGCAACTTGCCTGCGCATGTCCTCCGCATCAGACCGGGCCTTGGCCAAGCCGATGTCGGGATAGTTGCCCAGGGTGGCGCGCAGAGTGCGCCTAGTGAGCGGATCACGGAACCGAAACCCCCATGATGAAGCACCGCCCTTTGTCACGCGCAGCACAAGGCCGGCACAGCGCATGTCCGCAACCTCGAGCCTGCCCTCAGCCGGAGGTTCGATGGCCCGGCAGAACGCATCCGTCAGCAGCTTTTTCATGCGCCCCCGCGGGGACGCAATGGGGACACAGAATTGCGGGATGCAGCGGGACTGACCAGAACGGAGCGGGACATTTCGCGAGAATAAACGGAGAACTGGCCCCTTTCAACCGTCCCGTTGCGTCCCCCACTGATTTGAGCATCAGACTACGAATCTGAGGGTCGGACGTTCGAATCGTTCCGGGCGCGCCATTTGCGGTAGTAAGTCGTCCAATGCGTGCTATCGATCGTCTGCTCTCCCGCCTCGTCCTGTTCCTTGCAATCGCAGCCGTCCCGGTGCTTCCCGTGCGCGCGGCCGAAACCTGCCCGTTCATCAGTGCCCAGGAGCTCGCCGGCGCGATGCCGGCGCTCAAATGGTCACTGATTTCAAATCAGGACGGCCGCGGCTGCATCTACCAGGGCGGGCGCGGCGACACGATGATGTTGACCGTGTTCCGCAATCCCGACAAGGACCGCGCCAGGGAATTGTACGCGACCTTCGTCAAGACGCTTGGCGAGCGCATGCCGCTTAACGCAGTCGCGGGGATCGGCGACGAAGGCCAGGGCGGAACGAGCGCCACCGGCGCGCAGCGCCAGGAGGCCTCGGTCGTCGCCCTGTCCGGCGATTACGTTCTGCAGATCAGCGTCTATCCGATCGGCCGGCGTACCGACGACGCGCTGCTCGGGCCGCTCGCCGAAGCCGCGCGCGTTGCCATCGCCAACGTGAGCAAGAGCAGCGAGCGGTTCGGTAATTGCGAGTGGCTCACGGCCGCGGATGCAGACGGCTTTCTCGACAAGGGCACGCTGACGGTCCAGCGGACCGGCGCGGGCAGCTGCATGATGTTCGATCGCGAGGCCAACACCATGACCGTCGCGGTGATCGCGATCTCGCGCGACACCGTCATCAGCATGATGAAGCGCACGGGCCCGTGCCAACATGTGGCGATACCCGAGCTCGGCAGTGAAGCGTTCGGCGAGCATTCCTGCACCAAGGGCAACGGCAACGCCGTCAACATCTATGTCTGGAAGAACGGCAGGCAGGCTTCGATCCTGTTCGCGCCGGTCAAGCCGCATCCTGAGTCCGGCTCGGTCGAGCGCCTGAAGGCGGTCGCCGGGCGCGTCTATGGAAAATTGTAACGGCGCCGCGTGACATGGCCGGCGCATGCGCCCGCAGCTCAGCTGGATAGAGCATCAGACTACGAAGCTGAGGGGCGGACGCTCCGGGCGCGCCATTTCCAAACTGGCTAGACGGAGCGCAGGATGCGGTCGACCACCAGCAGCGTGGCCCGCCCCGCGACGCGCGCGCGATGGCGCGTGCCCGCAGTAACCACGAACAGCTGGCCCGCGCTGAGCGCGTGCGTTCCATGCTCGGTATCGAGGCATACGGTGCCGGACATGACGTAGAAGAGTTCGTCGCTGTGTTCGTGAACGTGCCAGTCGGCGGCAATGTCCTGCATGACGCGGCAGCGCACCGCGTTACCGTTCACGCTCGCCACATCGAGGCTCTTCCATGCGATCGTGACGCCGTCATGCACAGAGGTGAGATCACACGGAGATTGCATCATCGTGCTCTGAGGGTTGGAGTCGCGCCTGGTGCAGCGGTGACACGCGGCACCGCCAGCGCCGAGATAATCTGCACGGCGCCCGCGATGAGTCCCAGCCCGACCCCGAGACGCCAGGCGAGGTCATAGGATCCCAGCGCGTCGTACAGAACGCCGCCGCCATAGGCACCGAGAAAGCTGCCCAGCTGGTGGCTCATGAAGGCCAGCCCCTGCACCATGGCCTGCCAGCGCAGCCCAAACATCTCCACAACGGACCCGGCAATCAGCGGGCCGACACCGAGCCACAGAAAGCCCATCATCGCAGCAAACAGCAGTGTGGAGGTCGGTGTTGGCGGGCCGATGAAGTACCATGCGAGCACGAGCGAGCGCGTCGTATAGATCAGGCCGAGCAATAGCCGCTTCGACCAGCGGCCACCGGCCCAGCCGAAGAACACGCTGCCGAACACGTTGAAGATTCCGATCAGGCCGAGGGCTTCCGCGCTCAGCATCGGGTCCATGCCGCAGATCTGAAGATAGGACGGCAGGTGCGTGGTGATGAACAAGAGCTGCATGCCGCAGACGAAGTAGGACCCTGCCATGATCAGGAACGAACCGCGGCCGAGGGCCGTGCACAGTGCGGCGGTTACGCTGACCTCGCCGATGTCGCCGGCCGGCGCTGCAGGCACCGCGATGCGGTCGGCGCGCGAGGCGAACCATGCCGACGGTATGAGCCCGAGGGCCAGCACCAACAGTGCCAGGACGCCGATGCGCCAGCCGTGGGCGGCCGTGACGTTCTGCGCGAGCGGCGCGGAGGCGAGCGCTCCCAGCGACCCGGCCCCGGTGATCAGCCCCAGCACGAGGCTACGAATTCCTGGCGGAACGGCGCGAGCCGATACGGCGAGCGCCATCGCGGAGGCGGTGCAGGCGAGCGAGGTGCCGATCAGGATGCCGGCGCCGATCACGACTCCCGGCAGGCCGTGCGCAGTTGCCATCACGGCCAGCCCCGCGATGTAGATGACCGCACCGGTCAGCAGGATCGGGCGGAAACGGAAGCGTGCGGCAAGCGCGCCGACGACGGGCTGCAGCAGCCCCCAAGCGAGATTCTGAACTGCCAGCGCAAGCGTGAAATCCGAAACCGTCAGCGCGATGTCGCCGGTGACCGGCTGCACGAACAGGCCAAAACTCTGGCGAATGCCCATGCTGAGGCTGAGCATCACGGCGGCGCCGAACAGGATCGGAAGATGGGGGCGGAGTGGCTCTTGTTCGGCCATGAGGCTCTCCTTCCGCAAGGGCAATACTTGATTACACAGGTCTGTGTAATTATTGTCAGGGCTGTCGTCAAGGAAAATTACACAGGTCTGTGCACCATGAAGCGCGCCGAGGGCAGGACCGCAATGCAGGAACGCATCCTCGATACGGCTGACCGGCTGTTCTACGGCCAGGGCATCCGCGCGACCGGAGTCGACACGATTGCCGACGAGATCGGGATCAGCAAACGCACGCTGTACAATTACTTTCCGTCGAAGGACGAGTTGATCGTCGCCTATCTGGAGCGGCGCCTGCGGCCGCGGCCACCGAGCGAGCAGCCTCCGGCCGAGCAGATCCTCGGCGATTTCGAGCGGCTGGAGAGCGTGTTCGCAGACCGCGGCTTTCGCGGCTGTCCGTTCGTCAACGCGGTGGCAGAACTGAAAGAGCCCGGTCACGCCGCGAATCGCATTGCATTGGGCTTCAAGGAGCAGCGGCGCATCTGGTTCCGCGATCTCTTGATGCGGCTGAAGGTCACCGATCCGGAGACGCTGTCGCTACAGCTCGTGCTCCTTGTCGACGGCGCGATCGCGGCGGCGCTCGTGCGCGGCGACCCGGCGGTGGCACGCGCCGCCCGCGCGGCCGCCCGCGTGTTGCTTGCCGCAGCAGGGGTCGATCCTCCGGACAGCGCGGCGCGCCATTCCGGCTCCGGTCATGCCGCAGCCTTGCCGTCATTGAAGATTCCCGTGCAGGACTGATTCCGATCGGCTTCAGCGGTTTGCCAGCGCCTCCTTGCACTTGGCCGCAAAGGCGTTGAGATACGCGCCCATCTCGCTCGCCAGCGCCTCGGATCGATCGACATTCTGCAGGCTCATGTTGAGTGCGTAGACCGGAAGTCCCTCCAGCACGATGGGCGTTGCGACGGCAAGAACGGCAGGCTGCCACGATACCGCGCAATAGCCGTCACGCTCGACAGCGCTGATCGATCGCCTGACGTCGGCGAGCAGCGCCTTCGTGGCCGCAGCGCTGCGCCGTCTGAACAGTCTCAGCAACCGCTCGCGCTCGGCCCCGGCAATGCCGGCCAGGTACGCGCGACCGAGCGACGTCAGCTCCATCGGCACCTGCTGGCCGGCGACCACGTTGCGCAGCGCCGCGCGGGGGCTATAGCGGATCGATTCGAGATAGACCATCATGGTTCTATCAGCGGTCGCGAGCCCCACGTTGAGCCGGCGTTTCGCCGACTCGGCCCGCATCATCGCTCCGATCGCGTTGAGCACGGGTGATCCCGTCCGCATCGCATGACCAACACTGATGACCGACGCGGCAAGGCGGTAGGTCCGCTCAGCGCGGACTTCGTCGAGCATCCCGGAATTGACCAGCGTTCGTGTCAGCCGGCTGACCGTCGATCGCGGCAATCCGGTTCGCTCCGCAATCTCGCCGTTGCCGAGCGTGTCGACGCCGGGCCGGAAAGCCCTGAGGATCTCGATGCCCCTTTCGAGCGACCGGTTGCCGTCAACCCCGCCCGCATATCTGCGCGCCTGCGCCATATCCGGCCTCCCAAAGGCATTTCCACTAAGTGGAATTAAGGGGATGTTCCGCAAGGTGCAAGCCGCTATAGCCGGGAAGAAGAATGCCCGGCCGCGCACGGCTCGACCAGGAAGCGGCACGGCGTGAAAGCGGCATTCGGGAGCCGACTCCAACCACGGAGCTTGCCATGTCCTATCAGCTCATCGAATTTTCCGTCGAAGCCGGTGTCGCGACAATCGCATTCAACCGGCCGGAACGGCGCAACGCCATGAGCGACGACATGCGCGCCGAGTTCGTCAGTGCGCTCGAAGCCGTCGCCCGGGACAAGGCGATCAAGGCCCTGGTGCTGACCGGGCGCGGCAACGCCTTCTGCGCCGGCGGCGATATCAGCGGCATGAAGCGCCGGCTCGAGGCGCCGCGGGGCGAAGTCGCATTCAACGGATGGAGCCGTCAGCAGGGCGTGCACCATGTGCAGTCGTTCCTGCTCGGCCTGCCGAAACCAACCATCGCCGCCGTCAACGGCGCCGCGGCCGGCCTCGGTGCGGACACCGCGCTTGCCTGCGACTTCGTCATGGGAACGGAACGATCGAAATTCACCTGGTCCTACATCAAGCGAGGCCTGATACCCGACGGCGGCGGCCTGTATTTCCTGCCTCGCCGGGTCGGGCTTTCGAAGGCAAAGGAACTGATCTTCACCGGGCGCATGGTCGAGGCCGACGAAGCGCTCTCGCTCGGCATCGTCGATCGCAAGGTGGCTTCGACCGAGCTGCTGCCGGCCGCGCAGGCCTGGGCGGCCGAACTGGCACAGGGGTCTCCCACCGCGCTCGCTCTGGGCAAGAAGATCCTGAACGAGACCTTCGAGCATTCCGCGCATGATATTTTCAGTCTCGGCAGCCAGGCGCAGGCCATCTGCTACACTAGCGCGGAGCATCGTGACGCTGTGACAGCGTTCCTCGCGCAATCCTCGTCGAAGGATTGAGCGATGGATGCCATCGAACGCCTGATCCGACCACGTAGCGTCGCAATCATCGGCGCTTCAGCAGACCCGAGCAAGACGTCAGGGCGACCGGTCTCCTATCTCCAGAAACACGGCTTTGCGGGTGAGATCTATCCCGTCAATCCGAAGGTCGCGGACATCGGCGGTCTGGCCTGCTACGTCGACGTCGCTTCGCTGCCTGATGTGCCTGATGTCGGCATTGTCCTGCTCGGCGCGGAGCGCGCGCACATCGCGGTGCGCGAATTGTCCGAACGGGGCGCTGCCGCGGCGATCGTTCTTGCCAGCGGCTTCACCGAAACCGGGGCGGAAGGCGCCGAGCGCCAGAAGCAGCTCATGGAGGCCGCCGGATCCATGCGCCTGCTCGGGCCGAACACAATCGGCCTCGTCAATCTCACCGACAATATCGTGCTGTCGGCATCCGGCGCGCTGGCGATGGATCACTTCCCGACGGGCGCGATCGGACTGGTCTCGCAAAGCGGCGGTATTCTCGGCGCCTTGTTGTCGCGCGCCGCCGCGCGCGGCGTAGGGCTGTCGAAGCTGGTGTCAACCAGCAACGAAGCCGATCTCGAGCTCGCTGATTTCATCGACTTCCTTGCCGACGACAATGCGACCAGGGTCATTGCGCTTTACATCGAGGCGATCCGCAATCCGGCTCGCTTTCGCGAGGCGGTCCTCAAGGCGCGGCGCGCCGGCAAGCCCGTCGTCGCCTTCAAGATCGGGCGATCGGAGGCGGGCGCCAAGGCGGCCGTCTCGCACACGGGAGCGCTCGCGGGCTCCGACCGCATGTACGACGCCTTGTTCAGGCAGCTCGGCGTGATCCGCGCCAAGACGTTCGATGATTTGCTCGACATTCCCGCAGCCCTTGCGGCGGAACGGAAGCTGTCCGGCAAGCGTGTGGCGATCCTCACCTCCACCGGTGGCGCCGGCACGATCGTTTCGGACAGTCTCGGCGTCGCCGGCTTTGCAACACCTGCCCCCGACGCGGAAACGGCCGCGCAACTGCGCGCCTTGCAGTCGGGATCGCACGCCGCGCTCGATCGCAATCCGATCGATGTGACCCTGGCCGGCCTGCAGCCGGATCTGCTTCGCGCCGCAATCCGCATCCTGCTCGCAAGTCCCTCCTACGATGCGCTGACCCTCATCGTCGGCTCGTCGGCGGTGGGATCGCCGACCCTGATGGCCGATGCCATCCACGACTGCCTGCCGATGAGCGACAAGCCCGTCATTGCCTATGTCAGTCCCTACGCGCCCGACGTGGTCTCCGTCCTCACCCGGCGAGGCGTCCCGGCCTATACGTCCGCCGAAAGCTGTGCCGCCGCGCTCGACGGGCTCTTGCAGGCCGGACTGCCGGAACAGGTCCAGACATCCGGCTCGACCGCGATGACGGCCGATATCAGCGACTTCCCGGCGGGATCGCTGGATGAGGCACAGGCCAAGGCGCTGTTCGTCCATTTCGGCGTGCCGATCGTAGCGGAGAAGGTGGTCGCAACATCAGCCGAAGCGGAACAGGCGGCGCGCGACCTCGGTGGCCGGGTTGTGCTCAAGATTCTCTCGCGCGAGATCGCGCACAAGAGCGACGTCGGCGGCGTCGCGGTCAACCTGACCGCTGATACGATCGGTGACCGCCTGACGGTGATGGCGGAGGAGGTCGAAGCCAGGGCCGGGAAGCGATCCGAACGGTTCCTGGTTCAGGAGATGATCTCGGGCGGCGTCGAAATCATTCTCGGGATGCATCGCGATCCCCTGGGAACCGCGATCCTTCTCGGAATGGGCGGCGTCACCGCCGAATTGCTCAAGGACACGACGATGCGTCTGCTTCCACCGGACGGCGGCCTTGGTCTGTCCGAAGCCCGCGCGATGGTGCGCGACCTTGTCACGTGGCCGTTGCTGGACGGTTTTCGGGGCCGGCCGAAATGCGATGTCGAAGCGCTCGCAGGGACGATCGTCGCTTTCTCGCGCATGGTTGCGCAACTCGGCGACCGCCTGGCCGAGGCTGAAATCAATCCGGTCTTAGTGCTGCCGGCGGGCCAGGGCGTGAAGGCAGCAGACGGATTGGTTGTTCTCAATGTCTGAACAAAATCGGATGGAGCTCCAGATGGCCATTGGCGAAATCATCAATCATGACGGCGCTCGCAGGAAGGGTTTCGTCATGCGGCGCCGGCTGAGTCTCGCCGTCCTCGCCTGTGCCGTCGTGCCGGTGGTCGCGGGGCTTGGCATGGCGCCGGCGCGCGCCGAATATCCCGACAAGATCATCAAGATCGTGGTGCCTTTCGCGGCCGGTGGCGGGACCGACATCATCGCGCGAACCACGGCGCAGGAGATCCAGACGGACCTCGGTAAATCCGTCATCATCGAGAACAAGCCGGGCGCCGGGACCATCATCGGAACCCAGACGGTCGCCAACAGCGAGCCCGACGGCTATTCGCTGCTGATGGCGACCTTCGCGCACGCGGTCAACCCGAGCCTGTACAACAAGCTGCCGTTCGATCCGCACAAGGATTTCGCGGCGGTCTCGCTGATCGCGCGATCCTTCAATATCGTCGTCGTCAACCCCGCATCGAAGATCAACTCGATCTCCGATCTGATCACTGAAGCCAAGGCCAATCCGGGCAAGCTCAATTTCGGAACGTTCGGCACCGGCACCTCGGCTCATCTCGCGGGCGAGCTGTTTAATGCGATGGCGAAGGTCAAGATGACGGCGGTGCCCTACAAGGGCGCGGCGCCTGCGATCAGCGATCTCCTGGGTGGGCAGATCGACGTGATGTTCACCACCGTAGCAAGCGCGGCCTCGCTGGTGGCTGCGGGCCAGCTCCGGGCATTGGCGGTTACGTCCGCCGAGCGTTCGACAGCGTTTCCGCAATTGCCGACCGTCGCCGAGGCGGGGGTGCCCGGCTATGCCGCCGAGTCGTGGTACGGATTGTACGCTCCGGCCAAGACACCCGCTCCCGTGATCGCACGCCTGAATCAGGCCGTCGCGAAGGCCGTTCAGTCCGGTGGTTTCAAGCAACTCGAGGCCAACGAAGGCCTCATCATGGTGGGGGGCTCCCCGGAACAGCTCGATCGCTATGTCGGGCAGGAGGAGGACCGCTGGCGCAAGCTGGTCAAGGACGCGAACATCGAGGTGCAATAAGCTTTCGTGCATTGACCCACCGGCCGTTCAAGCGCTCTTCGGCCGAAACGCGACGATGGATCCGGTTGGCTCGTCTTCGCCCATCGCCGCCTCGATCGCCTTCGCAAGCGCGGCCTGGTCGAATGGCTTTGCCAGGCGCGGCAGGTTGGATCGCGTGTCGCTCGGAAGGTCAGCGTATCCCGTGCTCAGGAGGATGACCGTCTCGGGGCGCTCCGCGGCGACAGCGCTGGCCAGCTGCAGTCCGGTCATGCCGGGCATCGCATAGTCGGTCACGACCAGGTCAACAGCGCGCGTGCGGCGGAGCAGGGCCAGCGCCTCCTCGCCCGAGCGCGCCTCGACCACCGTGTGCCCGAGATCCTCCAGCATCACTGCCGTGTTCTCGAGCACCAGGAGGTCGTCGTCGACGACGAGCACGGCAAGCTGCCGGCTGGCCCGGGCTGCGGGTGCCGGAGCCTCCGTGCGCCGCTCGGGCACTGCGGCCTCCTCGGCGATCGGCAGCCAGATGTCGGCCGTCGTGCCCTCGCCGGGACGGCTCTTCAAGACCAGCCGGCCGCCGGACTGCTCGGCAAGTCCGTGGACCATCGACAGACCGAGCCCGGTGCCCTTGCCGACGCCCTTGGTCGTGAAGAACGGCTCCTGAGCGTGCTTGAGGATCTCATCGTCCATGCCGCAGCCGGTGTCGCTCACCGAGAGCGCGACATAGCAGCTGGCCGGAAGGCCGCCATCGTCCCGTTCCTCGCGCGCGGCGATGGTGATCAGGCCGCCGTCCGGCATCGCATCACGCGCGTTGACCGCCAGGTTGAGGACGGCGAGTTCGAGCTGGTTCGCGTCGACCTTCACCTTCGGCAGGTCCATCGGAAACAACGTCTCGACGCGAATTCCGGCTTCGAATTTCAACAGCGGCGCCATGCCATGCACCAGCTCGCGGACATCGACGACCTCCGGCCTGAGATCCTGCTTGCGCGCGAAAGCGAGCATGCGCTGGGTCAGGGAGGCGCCCCGCTGCGCGCCTTGCATCGCGTTGTCCACCAGGCGCTGGATCCTCGGATCGCCCGACGGCAGGCGCTTCTTCAGGAGCTCGAGGCTGCCGAGAACGGCCGCGAGCAGGTTGTTGAAATCGTGGGCCACGCCGCCGGTAAGCTGGCCGATGGTCTCCATCTTCTGCGACATCGACAGCGCTTCGCGCGCCCGATCCAGCGCTTCCTGCGCCCGTCTCCTTTCGCTGACGTCGCGCACGATGTTCGCAAAGCCCGCGATTGCGCCGCTTTCGTTCCGTACCGCGACGATCGTTGCCTCCGCCCAGAAGCGGCTGCCGTCCTTGCGCATGCGCCAGCCTTCTATGGCGGACTTGCCCTCCCGCTCGGCTGCAACGAGCGCACGCGCGGGCGCTCCGGCCGCGCAATCTTCCTCGGTATGAAAAATGGTGTAGCTCGTGCCGACGATGTCATCGCCATAGCCCATCAGCCGGCGCGCGCCGAGATTCCAGTTGCCCACGCGCCCATCCGAATCGAGCATGAAGATCGCGTGGTCGACGATTCCCTCCACAAGGAGCCGGAAACGTTCTTCGCTGCGTCTCAGTGCGTCGGCCTCGCGCTGGGCGCGCTCCGCGGAAGCCCTGTCATAGACGGCAGCGGCGATCCCGATGCTCAGGATCATGATGGTGATGCCGGCGAGCAGGAATGCGAGCGGCGCCTGACCGACGCCGAGATGTCCTGCCTGCCGCGCCATGGTGCCGGTCGGCAGGAACATGGCGCCTTCCATCGCGGCGTAGTGCATGCCGGAGATCGCAAGGCCCATCACCAATCCCGCGAACAGCCGCTGGACCGCGTTGGTGTTGCGGAAGGCGAGCCAGAGCGCCACGACCGAGGCGCTGATCGCGATCAGGATCGAGACCACCACCCATCGGGGATCGTACGCGATGAGGGCCGCCATCCGCATCGCGGCCATGCCGGTATAGTGCATGCCGGAGATACCAAGTCCCATCGCGAAGCCGGATGCGAGCAGCGCCTGCGGGCGTCGTCCGACGACGGCAAAGGCGGCAGCGGCGACGACAATCGGAATGACAAGCGAGAGCAGAGTCAGGAAGGGATCGTACGAGATCTCGATTCCAGGCAGGCTGAAGGCCAGCATGCCGACGAAATGCATGGACCAGATGCCGCCGCCCATGGCGATCGCAGCGGCGACCAGCCAGGACCTTCGGGCCCTTCCCGAAGCAGCCCGCATTCGGGTCGCCAGGTCCAATGCCGTATAAGAGGCGAGTGCCGCGATCAAAATCGATAGCGCGACCAGAACGGGATCGTGAAAAGCCGTATGGTGGTGCATGTCGGCCGACGCTAGCCGAACTGACGTTCGCGTTCGCGGTCCCGCAAATTGTCCTCCCTCCGACGACGCCGAAATCGTCCTCGGCACCAAGATTGTTCCCGCCAGACATGGCCGCGCCGATGACGGCCGCGGCGTCCGCACCCTTCGTCGGACGAGAATCAGTTGAGAATTGTACCGGCGAGAGGCCTGCACCGCAAAGGTGGCAGCCGGTCGGCCGGTTCCCGCAAAAGGTGCACCCGCCTTCGAGCCGAATCCATTCGACGATTTGCCCGTCGCAAGCTCGACGATCTCAGCGCCGGGGTGATCGGCGGGGCAACGGCCGCCGGGTAACTGATCATCAAACTGTCATCGCTCCGTCATTCGCGCTCAACTGATCGCTGTTCCCTTCGCCGCGCATCGTGGAGGGCTGATATGCATCTGACTGAGACAATTTCGTCCGACCGCCGGTCGATCCTGAAGGGCCTCGCGGCTGCGGCCGTCACGTCCCTGGCGGCGCCGGCATTTGCCGCCGACGGCCTGCCGGCGCAGCCGACCGGATCGGCGGCCGCAATCGCCGCCGACAAGGCCTATTGGACGACGGTGAAGGGCCTCTATGCCGTGACGCCTGATGTCGTCAATCTGGAGAACGGCTTTTGGGGCATCATGGCCGAGCCGGTGAGGCGCGAGTTCATCCGCCAGTCCGACATGGTCAATTATCAGAATTCCTATTATGCGCGGCAGCGCGCGGGGGCGGATTTCGAGGCCGTGCGGGCCAAAGTGGCGCAGGCGGTCGGCGCGGCGCCCGAGGAGATCGCGCTGACCCGCGGCGCGACCGAAGCGCTGCAGCTCCTCATCGGCGGCTACAACAGGCTGAAGCCCGGCGACGGCGTGCTCTACGCCGACCTCGACTACGATTCGATGCAGTATGCGATGAACGCGCTTAGGGCGCGCCGCGGTGTCGACGTGGTCAAGTTCGATGTGCCGGAGCCGGCCACCCGCGAGAGCGTGCTCGACGCCTATGCCCGCGCCCTCGAGGCGAATCCGAAGACCAGGCTCCTCCTCCTGACCCATGTCAGCCATCGCACCGGCCTCGTCATGCCGGTCGCCGAGATCGCGCGCATGGCGAGGGCGAAAGGCGTCGACACCATCCTCGACGCCGCCCATTCCTGGGGGCAGATCGACTTCAGGGTGGGCGAGCTCGAGGTCGATTTCGCAGGCTTCAACCTGCACAAATGGATCGGCGCGCCGGTCGGCGTGGGCTTCCTCTACATCAAGAAGGACCGCCTCGCCGACATCGACCGCGACATGGGCGATGAGGATTTCCCGGAAAGTGACATCCGCTCGCGGGTCCACACCGGCACGGTCAATTTCGCGACGGTGCTGACGGTGCCCGCGGCCGTGGCGCTCCATCAGCAGATCGGCGCGGCGGCGAAGCAGGCCCGCCTGCGGTACCTGCGCGACTATTGGGTCAGCCGCGTGCGTGGGTTCAAGGATATCGAGATCCTGACGCCGGACGAGCCCGGCCTGTATGGGGCGCTCACATCCTTCCGCCTTGCCGGCAAGACCAGCAAGGCCGACAACGACGCCACCGTGGCGAAGCTCAGGGATGGCCACAAGATCCTGACCGTGCGCCGGGCCGGCGTCGCCAAGGGCCAGTGCATCCGCGTGACGCCGGCGCTCTACACCGAGGAGTCCGATCTCGATCGCCTCGTCGAGGCGCTCGCCGTCATCACGGGGACGAAGACGGGGTGAACCCGGGCGCGGCGGCGCACGGGCTATCGCGGCAACGCTACGGTTCAGTGGTGGCGGCGCTCACCTGCCGACGCTGACCCAGGCCTGCGCCTTCTTCCGCCATTCCTCGTCGAAGCGAGCGATGATGTCCTTTGCCGCATCCCGCGACAAAAGCTGGTCGATGGCGGACGTCCTGACTTCGTCGATGTCAGGAATGCCGGTGTATCCGAGATTGGCAAGCCGCGTGGCAAAAGGCGGATGCGTCGCGTCCGGATCGTGCTCGCGCGTCAGGCCGGCGACGGCGGCAGCGGCCATCGGCTCCGGCGCCCTGATGTCACCAAGCTGCTCCAAGACGCGCTCGAAGGGAGGGCGCGGTGCATTGATCGCGCCCAGCACTTCCTTCTCCAGAGGAGCGTAGACGAGATCGGTGAGACGCGTTCCGCACCCTTCCGTCAGCACCAGGGCGCGCGCCGCTTCGGCACGTCCAACCTGCTCGGCTGCGCCGAGATCGGCGTAAAGCTCGTTCTCCCGCGACAGCGCGCGATATTCCTTCTCGAGCCATTCGAGCATGGAGTGGAGCAGGGCCCGGGCAATGCGTCCGGTGATGGTGTGGTCCGGATCGGCGTAGAACAGGACGTTCTCGGAAGCCGCGATGAAATCCGCAAGGTTGATGCTTCCCGAAGTGTGTCGAAGCCGGGCATGCGCAACCTCATGGGCGATGATCGCGCGAACGGCGCGCTCGTCCAGGACGATCAGCAGCGGCAGGCCGACGGTCATCGTGATCTGCCGCCCGAACAGCCCGGCATATCGGCTGACCTCGCCGATCGATGCGTTGAAATCGGTGTCGATCCGCAAGCTGCGGTTCGATCGGACAAAGCCTGGGTCGAGATCCTTCCACGCCGCCCAGAGACCCGGGGCGGCCTCCTCGCTCGCCTCGAAACTCCGATGCTTTCGCGAGGGCAGGAGCAGCAGGCCAATTGCGACCGCCACCGCGGCCGTGAATAGCGAGAATACGATCGGTGCCGTCGCCAGCGTCGTGATCGTGTAGCGATCCATCGCCATCAGCCAGACGGCCAGAATCACACAGGCCAGCGCCACGACCGGAAGAACGGCGTAGCGGCCAAGACGCAGGATGATTTTCAGAACAAGGCGTCGCATCCGTGCTTCGACGGTGGAATGAGTCGAATCAGGCCTTGCCGCATGAGCCGTTGCTCTGATGCAGGCTGGCGACGTCGGCGCGGCCCTGGCCTTCCGTGACCTGGATCAGCGTGATCGCGCCGGGCGTCACGATTCCCATCTGCGGCTGGGCGGAGAGGTAGGTCGTGCTGCCGGCGCGCAGATCGACGCTCACCTTCTCGCTGCCCTGCCCGAACAGATTGCTGCTCAGCGGCAGATTGTTGACGGCGACCTCGTGGCGGCCAGGGGGCAGATCGCACGACACGAACCCCGCGGCCTGACTGCCGCCGATCACGCGTCCATCGACGGCGTAGTTGGGCATGACCGCAAATCCCAGCGCCGACGAGCGATAGACCACCAGACGTGCAGTATTCGACTTGACGCTGTCGGTCAGAGCCGTACTGCCCATTGATCCCGATGCACACCCCGCAAGAAACGCAGCTACGACAAAAGCCCCCAGACAACCACCACGCATTTTCGCCCCTGATAAATTCCAAATCCCCGGCGGCATCATTGTCAGGGTGGTGGCTGAAGTCAATCGCGACCTCAAGTCGAGTCGGAAGACGCATTAACCATAAAATAATGCTGGCCGACTACGCTTCCCGCCGCCTGATTGCGCCTCGTCGGGGTTTGGTCCGCTCACCCAAACACTTCTGTCATTCAGAATGTGGACAGTCCGCCAACATGCTCAAGCTTAATCGCATCGGTTACAAACTTGGCGCCGTGGGCCTGTTCGGCGTGCTCCTTTCGGGAGCCATGGTCGCCAACCAGATGGTTTCGGAATCGGCCATCAATTCAGCCCAGCGCCGCGCCGGCGTGCAGCAGGCAATCGCCGATCACACCCTTCAAGCCAACATTGCGTTGCGGGGCATGGAGCTGGCGGTGCGCGATATCAGGCAGTCGAAGAATCCGCCGGAACTCGAGAAGGGCCTGGGTGACCTCAACGCCGCCTTTACGGCCGTGATCAGGGAGCTCGATGTTGCGGTCGGCAATGTCGCCAATCCGGGCGACAAGGAGCGGCTGCAGAAAATCAGGTCCCTTGCCGCCGACTACAACAACCAGGCATCGGATATCGGAAAGGCCCAACTCAAGATCTTCGAGATCACCAAGAGGCGGAACGACCGCTCCGCCGAGTGGACCAAGACGTTTGAAGACCTGCTGCTGTCGTCGGCGCTGATCCGCGCGGCAAATCGAACCGACGTCGAAAAGGTCCTGAACGAAGCCGATTCAATGTTCAATGCGGTTCGTTCCGCGACCTGGCAATTGATCGCAACCGGCGACGAGAGCCAGAAGAACGTGATCGACAATCGTACCGGCGGACTGGATGACACGCTGGACAGTGCCAGGAGCATCGTCAGCGACGCGGGTCTTCTCGGTACGATCGGTTCGCTCGCGACCATCGTGAAGAAGTTTTCCGCAGCCACTCACGAGGCGATTCGGGCGGAAGCGGACAAGAAACAGCTCGTCGATGCAAAGGCGTTGCCGGTTGCGAACCAGATCCTCGAGTCGATGCGAGCGGCAGTGGACGTCGCCGAGAAGGGCGCCGAGGAGGCCAAGGCGGTGGCAACGGCCGAGTTGGGCCAGGCGAACCGTCTGAGTTTCGCCATGGCTATCATCATGATGCTATCGCTCATCGGGTCGGTGACCTTCACTTTTGTCGGCGTTTCAAGGCCCCTGACCCGCCTGAGTGGCGCACTCGGCAAGATGGCGGGCGGCGAGTTGAACATCGAAATCCCCGGCGCAAATCGCGGCGACGAAGTCGGCGATGTGGCCAAGACGGTCGTCGTGATCCGCGAGAATGCCGAGCAGAGGGCGCGGGATGAAGCCGATGCCAAGGCAGATCAGGACAAGCGCGCCGTGGGGCAGCGCAAGGCCGATATGATCAAGCTCGCCGACACCTTCGAAACCGCGGTGGGCGAGATCGTCGAAACCGTGTCGCTGGCTGCGACCAGGTTAGAGGCCTCCGCCTCGACGCTCAGCTCGACCGCCGAGCGTGCACAGGGACTCACCACGATGGTCGCCGCCGCGTCCGGGGAAGCGTCCACGAATGTGCAGTCGGTCGCCGCCGCCACCGAGGAAATGGCGTCATCCGTCACCGAGATCAGCCGCCAGGTGCAGCAATCGGCGCGGATGGCCACCGATGCGGTCGGCCAGGCCCGCATCACCAACGAGCGGGTCAGTGAGCTGTCGAAGGCGGCAGGCCGCATCGGGGACGTCGTCGAGCTGATCAATACGATCGCGGGCCAGACCAATCTGCTGGCGCTGAACGCCACCATCGAGGCGGCGCGTGCCGGCGAGGCTGGCCGCGGTTTCGCGGTCGTGGCGTCGGAAGTGAAGGCGCTCGCCGAGCAGACCGCGAAAGCCACCGGCGAGATCGGCCAACAGATCGCGGGCATTCAGGCCGCGACGGAAGAATCGGTCGGAGCAATCCAGGACATCAGCAGAACCATCGAAAAGCTGTCCGAGATCTCGTCGACGATCGCTTCCGCCGTGGAGGAGCAGGGCGCGGCGACCCAGGAAATCTCCCGCAATGTGCAGCAGGCGTCGCACGGCACCCGGCAGGTTTCTGTCAACATCACCGACGTGCAGCGCGGCGCTTCCGAGACCGGCACGGCCTGTTCGCAGGTGCTGTCTGCGGCGCGATCGTTGTCCGGCGACAGCAATCGTCTCAAGCTGGAAGTCGGAAAGTTCCTGGACTCGGTCAGGGCGGCCTGACCGGTACAGCCCGAGGTGCCGAAGCACCTCGGACAATCCGCGTAACCCTCACGCCGTGGCGAGCACCGGTTGCTTCGGCCGCCGGCCGATCATCAGCGACAGCACGGCTGCGACGATGCCCGTTGCGCCCGCGATCATGAAGGCTTGCAGATAGTCGCCCTGCGCCGAGCGCATGAAGCCGGCGAAGAAGGCTGCGCAGGCGGCCCCTAGCTGATGGCCGGCGACCACCCAGCCGAAGATCATCGGCGCGTTCTTGTCGCCGAACGCTTCGTTGGCGATTCGAACGGTCGGCGGCACGGTCGCGATCCAGTCGAGCCCGTAGAACGCTGCGAACACCGTCAGGCTGACCAAGGAGAAATCCGAGTAGGGCAGGTAGATCAGCGACAGCCCGCGCAGGCCGTAATAAAAGAACAGCAGCTTGCGCGGATCGAAACGGTCGGTGAGCCAGCCCGACAGGGTGGTGCCGAACAGGTCGAAGAACCCCATCAATGCCAGCAGGCTCGCGGCCTGCACCTCGAAGATGCCGTGGTCGCCGCAGAACGCGATCAGATGGGTGCCGACGAGGCCGTTGGTGGTGAAGCCGCAGATGAAGAAGGTCGCGAACAGGAACCAGAAGGTCGGCGTCTTCGCCGCGCGGACGAGGTTGCTGATCGCGGCGACGAACGGATTGCCCTGCGCCGGGGCTGCGGGCTGGTCCTCATGCGCGCTGCCGTAGGAGCGCAGGCCGATCGTGGCGGGCCGCTCCGGCACCAGGACATAGACCAGCGGAATCAGCGCCGCGCAGCACGCCGCAACCGTCAGCACCACCGGCTTCCAGCCGCCCCATTCGACCAGCGCCGCGAGGCCCGGCATGAAGATGAGGGTGCCGGTGGCCGTGCTCGCGGTCAAAAGTCCCATGACGAGGCCGCGATTGGTGGTGAACCAGCGGTTGACGATGGTGGCGCCGAGCACGTTGGCGACCGCGCCCGAGCCGATGCCGGAGAGCAGTCCCCAGGTCAGGAACAATTGCCACGGCGCGGTCATGAAGTAGCTCGCGCCGGTCGAGACCGACATCACCGCCAGCGCGCCCAGCACCGTGCGGCGGATGCCGAAGCGCTGCATCACGGCGGCTGCGAACGGGCCGGCGAGGCCATAGAGGAAGATGCCGACCGCGGCCGAGGACGAGATCACGCCGACGTCCCAGCCGAAGGCCTTCTGCAAGGGCAGCATCAGCACGCCCGGCGTCGAGCGCAGGCCGGCCGCGGCGAGCAGCGCCAGGAAGATCACGGCGACGACCACGAAGGCGTAGTTCGGGCCGAACGGCCGCCTGGAGAAGGCGGCGGATTGAACGGAGGCAGGTTGAACGGAAGAAGGGGGCATGTTACTTACCGGTACGTATTGCGATGCGGTATTAGTACGTACCGGTCAGTAACATTGTCAAGCCCATCTGAAAGGCATCAAGGCCCGATGAAGAAAAAAGTCGAAGCACCCGCGCAGGCGCCGCTCCGGGCCGCCGACCGGATTCGCGCCTCGGCAAGCGAGCTGTTCTACCGCGAGGGCATCCGCGCCGTCGGCGTCGACGAGGTGGTGGACCGCGCCGGCGTCACCAAGCCCAGCCTCTATCGCAGCTTCGCCTCCAAGGACGATCTCGCCGCGGCCTATCTGCGCGACTACGATCAGCACTTCTGGGAGAACTTCGAGCGCCCCAACGGAAAATCCTACGCCGATGCGCGCGACCATGTGCTCGCCTATATCGGCGAGCTGTCGGCGCGCGCCGTGCGCAGGGGCTATCGCGGCTGCGGCCTCAGCAACGCTGCAGTGGAATATCCGTCGCGCGACAATCCGGCCCGCCAGGTCGCCGAAGCCCACAAGAAGGTCTTTCGCAAGCGCCTGCGCGAACTCGCAGCCGGCATGGGCGCGCGTCGTCCGGACGTGCTCGGCGACGCGCTCTTGCTGCTGATCGAGGGCATCTACGTCACCGGCCAGCAATCGGAGGACGGCCCCGCCCAGTCGGCGCTTGCCGCGGCGAAGCTGTTGATCGATGCGGGTGTCAAGGCGGGGTGATGGGGGGCCATCGCATAGCCTTCCCTGGCTTTATTCAGCTGTTCCGGAGATGACCTTCTCCGACAAGTCAGTCAGATAGATTTGCAGGTCTTCGATTGTCCTGAATTCTTTGAGTTCGCCTCGCTCCAACGATCCAATGCCGAGGCGAGCCGCTGCGTGCAACGCCTTGAGCTTGCCAGCGTCCTCGGCCTCGCGTTGCTCCACCAGTCGCAGCCCATCCCGCAGCACCTCGCTGGCGTTCCGGTAGCGGYCGGACTCGACGAGGGTCTCAATGAGTTCCTGTTGGCGTTTCGTCAGCACGACGTTTCTTGTTGGCATCGTCGTCCTCGCCGTTCGACCCTATGGCATAATAAGTCACAAGGGCCCTGTCGCTTCAACCTCGCAATCAGCGAGAGCGCGCGCCGGTTTGGACGGGATAGGCTTGGCCGCAACGGACCAAATGGTAATGTAGTTGCATGGCTGTTGACGCTCACTTCCTGAGAAGCTTGATCGCGGACGAACTGATGACGCTGTCCGATGCGCGGGTCGTCGCTCATGTGATGAAATTGCTTGTAGCCCCGCACTCCGTGCTCCGCAGTTGGGATTATGGCACGCGCGGCCGGCAGTATCCGTGTTGGATCGTCCTGGACGATCCGGCGCATTCATTCAGTGCGATTGCCTTTTGCGAGTTTGGCTTCGGGCCAAAGTGCCCTTGGGGGCTCATCAGTTCCGGCGACGCCCCTAGCGATATGCACATGGGCATGGACTCCGGATGGTTTCCTTCTTTCCTCGATGCCTATTTCGATTCTTGGGCGGCGACTGAACTCCCCATCTGGCAGATCATGAAGGAGGAGCCCGATCGAACGCTTGTCCCGCTGAGTGGTGAGGGGACATGGGGAGGCACGTGGGACCGCATCAACGAGTTGCGAAGCGCCGATCCGAGCGGTCGCTACGATTGCCGCCATGGCATCACTTATGGAGGCAAGCCGGTAACTTGCGCGTCATGACAAATCGGACGATAGCTGCCATCGTTAGCCTCGGCCGCCCCATTTTATCAGCCCGCGCTGTGGTCTACATTTTCAGCTCCGATGCCCCGCGCAAGGAGACACACGCGTGCTCGACCATATTCTCAGATTCATGACGCTCGGGACGATCATCGTTGGCAGTGTTGCGATCTACACGGCGCTCCACACCAACAATCGGCGTCTGGGCGCGGACATCTTTCTGCGGTATTCCGACCGGGTCTCCGACCTGCGTCGCCGTCTTCCGGTCACGGTATTCCTCGAGCGAAGGGCTGCCGGCGACATCGAGATCACGCCGGAAGAGCAGCGGGCCGTGCATGAGATCATCCACGCGATCTTCGAGCTCTATGAGCTCAAGGTGCATGGCTTCTTTCCGTCGGCGATCTGGAAGATCAGGGAGCCTGATATCGAAAGGCTGCTGTCCTTGCCGGTCTTTCAGCAGGAATTGGCAAGCCTGGAAGGCCGGTATGCGCGACACCCACGTTTGGTGGCCTGGCTCGACAAAATCAGGGGTCAGCAAGAGCCGGCCTGACTTGCGCAGCGAGGCGGTGGACTGTCTTGCCGCCACCCCGGCGCCGATCGATAGCTCGCTTGCGGAAAAGCCGTTACGACGACGTTTACCAACTATCGCAAGCAAATCGTAGCGCGGCATTGATATAGGGTCTGCGACCCCGGTGGGAACCATGCCGCTGCTCGACATACCGACAATCTACGTGCTGATGCTGTCAGTCATGGTGCTGCTCGGCGCGCTGACCCTGTTCGCCTGGCTGCAAAATCGCGCGGTCCGCGCGCTCGCCTGGTGGGGCGGCGCGGTGCTGGTGATGACGGCCGCGCTTGGCCTGCTCTGCCTGCGCGGCACGATCCCTGACTTCTATTCGACCGACCTCGCCTACACGGTGCTGTTCACCGCCTGCGCGCTGATGCTGGAGGGGGCGCGCTGCTTCGAAGCCAGGCGTCCGAGCCTCGCCATCCTGCTCGCGGGTGCGCTGGTGTGGATCGCGGTCTGCCAGGTCCCGGCGCTGTACGATTCCGCCACGGCGCGCATGATCATCGTGTCTGCCATCGTGGGCCTGTATTCGCTCGGCTGTGCCTACGTGCTCTGGAGTGGCCGCGCCGAGCCATTGCTGTCGCGCTGGCCGCTGATCGTGTTGACCGCGTTCGGTGGCGGCCTGTTTCTCGTGCGCATTCCGCTCGTCGTGCTGCACCCTCTCGCAGAGGCGCCGGTGACGAGCTTCGATGCGCTGCGGTCGTTCTGGTTCGCGATCGTGAGCACGTTCACCCTGCTCTTCATCATCGCCATCAACTATCTCTTTCTCGCGCTGACCAAGGAGCGCAGCGAGCTCGCGCATAAGCGCGCCGCCATGACGGACGGGTTGACCGGCCTCGCCAACCGGCGCGCCTTCATGGAGTTCGCCAAGCAACGCCTGAGCGCGCGTGCGAGCGGAGCGGTTGCGTTCCTCCTGTTCGACCTCGACTGGTTCAAGGCCATCAACGACAGCCACGGCCATGCGATGGGCGACCGCGTGCTGCGCCTGTTCGCGCAGACGCTGTCCGCGAATTTGCCGCGCGGCAGCATCGCGGGGCGGCTCGGGGGCGAGGAGTTCGCCGCAATCGTCAGCGGGCCCGACCAACGGGCGACGATTGCGGCTGCCGAGCGCGTGCGCGAGAGCTTTTCGGCGGCAGCGCGTGTCGTGGACGGAATTCCGGTCGCTGCCACGGTCAGCATCGGCCTCGCACAGGCGGATGACCGGGCGGCCGACGTCGAGGCGCTATGCGAGCGCGCCGACAAGGCCCTCTACCAGGCGAAGGCGCTCGGCCGCAATCGGGTCGAGAGCGCCGTGGACGACCGTGTCCCGCTCGTGCCCGATGCGCCGGTGGACGCGCGCGTCACGCCGGCCGATCCTCTGATTGCGGCTTCCGACCGGGCGCGGCGTGCAGCGAAACAGGCGGCAGCCTAGCGCCGAAGCGACGCGGCGCGCCATTTGCACTGATCTCGCCTCCGCCGAAGCAGGGGCCCGACGATCCGCCTCAGCGCCACCCCAGCGCCGGCGCGACGTGCTTCAAGATCGCCTCGATCGCATGCGCGCAGTAGGCAACGCCGAGCTGGTTGGGGATCGTCAGCAGCAACGTATCCGCCTCGGCGATCGCCTCGTCCTGTCGCAGCTGCTCGATCAGCGCATCCGGCTCCGCGGCATAGGAGCGGCCGAAGATCGCGCGCGTCTGCGGGTCGATGAAGCCGATCTGGTCTTCGCCGCCGCGCTCGCCGCCGAAATAGGCGCGGTCGCGATCGTCGATCAGCGCGAAGATGCTGCGGCTGACCGAGACGCGCGGTTCGCGGGTGTGGCCGGCTTCCTTCCAGGCGGCACGATAGGCGCGGATCTGGGCGGCCTGCTGCACATGGAAGGCCTCGCCGGTCTCGTCGTTCTTCAAGGTCGAGCTCTGCAGGTTCATGCCGAGCTTCGCCGCCCAGACCGCGGTCGCATTCGACCCGGCGCCCCACCAGATCCGGTCGCGCAGGCCAGCGGCCAGCGGCTCGAGGCGCAGCAGCCCCGGCGGATTGGGAAACATCGGCTGCGGATTGGGCTCGGCAAAGCCTTCGCCGCGCAGCAGGTCGAGAAACACCTCGGCGTGGCGCCGGCCCATGTCGGCATCGCTCTGGCCATCGGCCGGGCGATAACCAAAGTAGCGCCAGCCGTCGATCACCTGCTCCGGCGAGCCGCGGCTGATGCCGAGCTGCAGCCGTCCGCCGGCGATGAGATCGGCACTGCCTGCATCCTCGATCATGTAAAGCGGGTTCTCATAGCGCATGTCGATCACGGCGGTGCCGATCTCGATCTTGCTGGTCCTGGCGCCGACGGCTGCGAGCAGGGGGAAGGGCGACGCCAGCTGCCGCGCAAAATGATGCACGCGGAAATAGGCGCCGTCGGCGCCGAGCTGCTCCGCCGCGACCGCAAGCTCGATGGATTGCAGCAGCGTATCCGCGGCCGAGCGGGTCTGCGACTGCGGCGAGGGCGTCCAGTGTCCGAAGGACAGAAATCCGATTTTCTTCATGCGGGCAATCTAGTGATGGTTGGGATGGTTTGCGAGGCCGTCGCCGAACAGTTGCGTCCTGAAACTCGCGCGCAACGCCGACGGCAGTCGCGTCTCGCCCTCACGCGCCGCGCATGTCGGACGGCGTTACGCCGAACCGCCGTCGAAACACGCGGTTGAAATAGGACACGTCGGGGAAACCCGCCGAATGGGCGAGGTCGGAGACCTTGCGCCATCGGTTGAGGGGATCGAGCAGCAGCCTGCGCACGAGCAGCATGCGCTGTTCAAGCAGGAATTCGGTGAACGTGGTGCCCGTCTGTTCGAACATCCGCTGGGCACGGCGCGGACTGAGGCCGGCCTTCTGGGCCACCGAATGGATGGTCAGATCACCTCGGTTCAGATTGGCGATGATGTCGGCGCGCATGAGGTCGAGCCGCGCGGCGGAATGCCCTCTGCTGTTCGCCAGTTCCGTGCGGTCGGCGTCCGTCCCCAGCAACAGGGCGATGAGATCGACCATATGTTGCGCCATCAGGTGCTGGCCAACCACGTCTGTGTGCGGGCCAACACGGGCGGCAAGTGCGTGGTAGCGTAGAATCGCTTCTCTTATGGGAGCTTGACCGCCAAGCACCTGCCCCAGCCGGTCCTCGGCCTTGGGGCAGATCGTCAGGAGCAGCGATCGCGGAATGCGTATGGCCTTGGCCTCGCGATCGCCGCTCATGCGCGTGCCACAGAGCACGCTCATGTCTCCGAGACCCATTTGCGATTCCGACAGCTCGATCGACTGTTCCTCATGTCGTAGGAGTATGCGGCCGGACGTGGCGATGACGAGGGACAGGCCGTCGTAACCGTCCTGCAGGGTTTCGCGCGTGCGCGAGATTTCAGCCGATGATCCGCTTGCGACAGCCATCATGATGCCACCCAGCAGGCTGACCTGCAATTTGCAGTCGATGGTATCGCCGGCGCCCGGCTGGATGTCGACCCGGAAGGAGCACCGGCACAATTCCTCGCGCCATCTCTCGTAATCGCGTCCATGGGGCGGGCCCGTGTAACGGTTGACAAAGAAATTCGGCGCGCCCGCTTGTTGCATCATGTCTCCCTTCGCTTGCGACAGCCCACCCTGTTCCGGGATTTCCTGAGCGAAAGGCGGGGCCGGCGAATATCGCGCCAATCTACACGATTGGCGCGGGAGTCCAATCGTGACGAAACCGGTGTCTCCGATTGCGCCGCTACGTTCTCAGGGCCCTGGAAGTGAAGCGAATGGCGTTTCCGTTCCAAGACAGCGAACTCTGTGAGACATCTTCTCACGCGTCTCGCCCTCAAGCGGCGCGCATGTCGGATGGTGTGACGCCGAACCGCCGTCGAAACACGCGGTTGAAATAGGACACGTCGGGGAAGCCCGCCGAGTGGGCGAGGTCGGAGACCTTGCGCCATCGGTTGAGGGGATCGAGCAGCAGCTTGCGCACCAGCAGCAGGCGCTGTTCAAGGAGGAATTCGGTGAACGTGGTTCCGGTCTGCTCGAAAATCCGTTGGGCGTTGCGCGGGCTGACGCCGGCCTTCTGGGCGACCGAATAGATCGTCAGATCACCTCGACCGAGATTGGCGATGACGTCGGCGCGCATGAGGTCGAGCCGCGCGGCAGAATGCCCCCTGTAGCTCGCCAGTTCCGTTCGGTCGGCGTCCGACCCCAGCAACAGGGCGATGAGATCGACCATGTGTTGCGCCATCAGGTGCTGGCCGATCACGTCTGTGTGCGGGCCAACACTGGCGGCAAGCGCGTGGTAGCGTGCAATCGCTTCTCTCAGGGGATCTTGACCGCCAAGAAGGAGTGCGAGCCGGTCCTCGGCCTTTGGGCAGATCGTCAGCAGCTGGGAGCGCGGGATGCGTATGGTCTTGACCTCGCAATCGCTGCTCATGCGCGTGCCACAGAGCACGCTCATGTCGCCGAGACACATTTGCGATTCCGACAGTTCGATCGAATGCTCCTCGTGCGATATGAGCACGCGGCCGGATGTGGCGATGACGAGGCACAGGCCGTCGTAGCCATCCTTCAGTGTGTCGGGGGTGCGCGAGAATTCAGCCGACGTTCCGTTGGAGGCACCCAACAGGATGCCACCCAGCAGGCTGACCTGCAATTTGCAGTCGATGCTGTCGCCAGCGCCGGGCTGGACGTCGACCCGGAGCGTGCACCGGTACATTTCCTCGCGCCATCTCTCGTAATCGCGTCCACGCGGCGGGCCCGTGTAGCGGTTGACAAAGAAATTCGGCGCGCCCGCCTGATTCATCATGACTCCCTTCGCCTGCGACAGCGCACCATACCCGGGGATTGCCGAAGCGAAAGGCCAGCGCCAGCGGAAATCGCGCCAATCTAAACGATTGGCGCTGGAGTCCAATCGTGGCGAAATCGATGTCTCCCGCACGTTGATCGCGCCGCCATCGGGCGGCGAGCCACGCGGACGAATTCAGTCTGCGGTTGCGTTGGAAGCCATTTTCCGGAGCGCTTTGTGCCGTGGCCGTTCTGCATCACGGAGCCGCCGCCACGACCGCAGAGCGCTGAAGGTGAAGCGATTGGCGTTCCGTTCCAAGACAGCGAACTCCGCGTACCTCATTGATGCCAGCAACAGTTTCAGCGCGATTCAGTCCCGCCGTGTGGCCGGGACGAGTCGTCTGACCGGTGCGTGCACCGGGATCAATATTCGATTTGTACGAGGTCATGCATGCCGAAGGGTCCAAATCTTTCATTCAACCCCGACGCAGGCATGAACCGGGCTGTTGCTCGGAGCAGCTTTGTGTCACGAGCGGCCGCATTGATGGCGTTACTGATCGGTTCGACCGCGTTGACCGGTGTGGCACTGTCGCCGGCCTACGCGGCCACGCCGCAGTGGCTCGGCACCGTGTCGAGCAACTGGTTCGCTGCGGGCAACTGGAATAATCCGTCCGCCGTGCCGAACGCGGCCGACAACGTGACGATCGACACGACGTCGCCGCATGCGACCGTCATCAACGGCGGAGCGGCGACCGGCCAGCAAATGATCGTCGGCAACGCCGGCAACGGCAATCTTGCGATCACGAACGGCGGCGGCCTCGCCATCAGCGGCTTCGGCTATCTCGGATTCTCTGCCAACAGCATCGGCACGGCCTCCGTCGACGGAGCCGGCTCGAACTGGACCGGCGCCGCCGGACTGGTGGTCGGCTCGGCGGGATCCGGCACGCTCACGATCAGCAATGGCGGTGCGGTCAGCAACCTTGGCGGCATCGTCGGCAGCTTCGCGGGGGCTACCGGTGCCGTCACCGTCAGCGGAGCCGGTTCGAGCTGGTCCAACACCGCCCTGGATATCGGCTATTTCGGCACTGGCACGGTCGCGATCACGCATGGCGGCATCGTGACGAGCACGGGGCCTATCAATCTCGGCGGCATTGCCGGCGCAACCGGCAGTGTCACGGTCGATGGGGCAGGCTCGGGCCTGGGCCTGAACTCGAACGCCGTCCTGACTGTCGGCGCGGCCGGCACCGGCACGCTCACCATCACCAATGGCGGCATGGTCGCCAGCGGCAACGCGGCTGTCGGCACCTCGGCGGGCGCGACCGGTTCAGTGTTCGTCGATGGCGCAGGCTCCGCCTGGATCACCGCCAATGCCCTCGCGCTCGGGGGCGCCGGCACGGGAACGCTGGTGGTCTCCAACGGCGGCCAGGCTTCGACAGGGGGTGCCGTGATTGGCGTGAGTCCCGGCGGGAGCGGCGGGTCGGCCGTGATCGACGGCGCCGGGTCGTCATGGGCAGTCGGTACCCTCGATGTCGGCCAAAACACCACCGGCTCGGTCGCGGTCACGCATGGCGGCAGCGTGGTCAACATCGGGGCGGTGATCGGAGCCAACGTCGGCTCGAACGGCAGCGTCACCGTCGACGGCGCGGGTTCGTCCTGGACCAATGCGTCGATGATCAGGATCGGTGACGGAGGTAACGGCTCGTTGACCATCTCCAATGGCGGCAACGTGTCCGCCAATGGTGCGCTCTTGATCGCCAATCAGGTCGGCTCGACCGGCGCGCTCAATATCGGCGCGGCACCGGGTTCGGCGGCGGCGACGCCGGGCACATTGACGGCGGCCACGATCCAGTTCGGCGCCGGCACCGGCGCGATCAGTTTCAACCACACCTCGACGGGCTATGTTTTCGCGTCGGACATTATTGACGGTGGACCCGGCAACAGCGGCGTCGTTAACCAGTTGTCGGGCACCACGATCCTGACCGGGACCAGCACCTATACCGGGCCGACCTTCGTTGACGGTGGCACGCTGTCGGTGAGCGGTTCGATCGCCAACTCCGCCACCAAGGTGTATGCCGGCGGCACGCTGGGTGGCATCGGCACCATCGGCGACACCACGATCTACGGCGGCACGCTGGCGCCGGGCAACCCGAGCTCGATTGGCACGCTCACCATTGCGGGCAATCTGGTGCTGACCGCGGCCGCGACCTACCTGGTCCAGGTCTCCGGGACATCCGCCAGCAAGACCGTGGTGACCGGCGCGGCGCAGCTCGCCGGCAGCCTTGTGGTGAACATGACCGGCCGCGTCGCGACGACCACGACCTACGTCATCGTCAGCTCGTCGAACACGACCGGGACGTTCGGGTCGATCTCGATAAGCAACCCGGCCTACGCCCGCAACGCGCGGGTGACCCAGTCGGGCAACAACGAGCTGCTGACACTCGATCCCGGATTGCTGTCGCCGTCGCTGCCCGGCTTCGCCAACATCAACCAGAGGAATGTCGCCGCTGCAATCGACAACGGGCTGCTCGCGGGTGGCTCGATGACGACCGGCTTCAATAAGCTGTTCAACGCGACGGGCCAAAACCTCCTCAACGGGCTGACGCAGGCCTCCGGCGAAGTCGCCACCGGCGCCCAGCAAGGCACCTTCAATGCCATGGGCCAGTTCCTCAACACGCTGCTCGATCCGTTCTTCGGCAACCGCAACGATACGCCCGCGCCGGCGGGCGGAGCCTCGCGATATGCCGACGACGGCGCAGCCGCGCGTGCGAACGCGGGTCGCGACGCCTATGCGGCGATCGGCCGGCAGGCGCGTGGTGCCGGGGACTCGTTCACGCAGCGCTGGAGCGTGTGGGCGGCCGGCTATGGCGGCTCGCAGACCACCGACGGCAATGCGGTGGTCGGCTCGAACACCGCGACCAGCCGCATCGCCGGCGTTGCCGCGGGCGCCGATTACCTGTTGTCGCCGAACACGCTGCTCGGTTTCGCGCTCGGCGGCGGCGGCACCAGTTTTGGCGCTGCCAACGGGCTCGGCAGCGGCAGCTCCGACCTGTTCCAGGCCGGTGTGTATGCGCGCCACACCATGGGCAATGCCTACGTGGCCGGTGCGCTCGCCTATGGCTGGCAGGACGTGACGACGGATCGCACGGTGACCATCGCGGGTGCAGATCATCTGCGTGCCCGGTTCAAGGCCAACGCGCTGTCGGGACGCCTCGAAGGCGGTTATCGCTATGCCACGCCCTGGATGGGGATCACGCCGTACGCGGCGGCGCAGTTCACCAGTTTGTACCTGCCGGGTTATGGCGAGCAGGCGGTCTCCGGCGCCAACACCTTTGCGCTGAATTATGCGGGCAGGGACGTCACCGCTGCACGCGGCGAGCTCGGCCTGCGCACCGACCGCTCCTATGCGCTCGAGACCGCGATCCTCACGCTGCGCAGCCGTGCGGCGTGGGCGCACGATTTCAATCCGGATCGCGCGATCTCCGCCACCTTCCAGACCCTGCCGGGCGCGAGCTTCGTGGTGAACGGCGCAGCCTCAGCGCACGATGCCGCGCTGGTCACGGGCGCGGCGGAGGTGAAATGGCTGAACGGCTTCTCGCTGTCCGGCACTTTCGAGGGTGAGTTCTCGAACGTCACCCGCAGCTACGCCGGCAAGGGCATCGCCAGATATCAGTGGTGACGTGCACCAACGGCTTTCAGGCGTTCGTGTTGAGGAGTTTTTGATGAATCGGATTGTGATTGGAATGGCGGCGGCGTTGCCGCTGCTTGCAACGGGCGCGATGGCTGCTGACCTGGCGCCGAGGTCCTACGTCAAGGCGCCGCCGATGGTCGATCCCGGCTACAATTGGACGGGGTTTTATGCGGGGTTGAACGGCGGCTATAGCTGGGGCCGCTCCAACGCCACGGTCGTGCCGACCACACCGCTTGCTGTGAGCATCGGACAGACCGTTGATGGGGGGCTTGGCGGCGGTCAGATCGGCTACAACTGGCAGGTCGATCCGAAATGGGTCCTGGGTGTCGAGGCCGATATTCAAGGCACCGGCGAGCGCGGCCGTTCGATTGACACGCTGCCGGCGGTCAGGATCGGTTCGGTTGGCATTACCGGCACTGCCAACAGCAGCACTGATTTTCCGTGGTTTGCAACCTTCCGCGGTCGCGCCGGACTATTGGCCGATCCCAGCCTGCTGCTCTATGCGACCGGGGGGCTGGCGGTCGGAGAGGTCCAGTTCGGAACTCAGGCGACGCTGACCGGGCAACTGTTCGATGGCAACAACGCGCCGGCCGGGGCGCCGGTTACGGTTGTCGGTGCGGCGGTCTCAGAGAGCCAGACTCGCTGGGGCTGGACCGCAGGGGCCGGCATCGAAAAGAAATTCAACCGCAACTGGTCAGCAAAACTCGAATACCTCTATCTCGATCTGGGGTCGGCCACCTATTTCGGCGGGACTGCCAACGAGACTACGGTCAAGTTCCACGATCATGTCCTGCGTGCCGGCTTCAATTACCAGTTCACGCCCGGACCAGTGGTCGCCAAGTACTGAGCGCCGGAAGCCAAAAGGCGGCGGATTCACAACCCGCCTAAGCCATTGATCCCGCTAGCGCCGGCTACTGTGCATGGGGTTGTTTTCGAGATTTTTGTTTTGGGGGCACGCAAGCGTCAGGCCGAAACCTGATCGCATTCCAATTGCCGCTACTTCATCACCCGCAGGCCCTTGGTCGTGAAGCGCTGCGTCTTGTCGCCGGGGCGCACCGGGCGCCGCGTGCCGGCGGCCTTGCCGGTGCCGGGCGGCTGGTGCGCTGGGACTAACTGGTCGGGACGGGAGCCGATCAGATCGGCGCGGCCCATCGCCTTCAGCGCCTCGCGCAGCACCGGCCAGTTGTCGGGGTCGTGATAGCGCAGGAACGCCTTGTGCAGCCTTCGTTGACGAAGCCCCTTGATCGCCTCGACCTTGTCGCTGCCGCCGCGCCGCACGCCGCGCAGCGGGTTGACGCCGGTGTGGTACATCGCGGTCGCGGTCGCCATCGGCGAGGGCAGGAAGGTCTGCACTTGATCCGCGCGGTAGCGGTTCTTCTTGAGCCAGAGCGCGAGGTTCATCATGTCTTCGTCGGTCGTGCCCGGATGCGCCGCGATGAAGTACGGGATCAGATAGTATTTCTTGCCGGCCTGCTCGGCCGCGGCGTCGAACATCCGCTTGAACTTGTCGTAGGCGCCGATGCCCGGCTTCATCATCTTGTCGAGCGGGCCGCGCTCGGTATGCTCCGGCGCGATCTTCAGATAACCGCCGACGTGATGGGTGACGAGCTCCTTGATGTATTCGGGACTCTCGACCGCGAGGTCGTAGCGCACGCCGGAGGCGACCATCACCTTCTTGATGCCCTTGGTCTCGCGCACCTTGCGATAGAGCCGGATCAGATCGTCATGCGAGGTGTTGAGGTTCGGGCAGATTTCCGGGAAGACGCAGGACGGCCGCCGGCACGCCGCCTCGACCTTCGGATCCTTGCACGCCATCCGGTACATGTTGGCGGTGGGGCCGCCGATGTCGGAGATCACGCCGGTGAAGCCCGGCGTCTTGTCGCGGATCTTCTCGATCTCGCGCAGGATCGAGCCTTCCGAGCGGTTCTGGATGATGCGGCCTTCGTGCTCGGTGATCGAGCAGAAGGTGCAGCCGCCGAAGCAGCCGCGCATGATCGTCACCGAGAACTTGATCATGTCCCAGGCGGGAATCTTGGCCTCGCCGTAGGACGGATGCGGGGCCCGCGCATAGGGCAGGTCGTAGACCGCGTCCATCTCGTCGCTGGTCAGCGGGATCGGCGGCGGGTTGAGCCAGAGGTCGCGGTCGCCGTGACGCTGCACCAGCGGCCGCGCATTGCCGGGATTGCTCTCCCGGTGCAGCACGCGCGAGGCGCGCGCATAGGCCTCGCGGTCCTGCTCGACCTGCTCGAGCGCCGGCAGGCGGATCACGGTGGCGCCCTTCTGGCGCGTTGCGCCCTCGTCGGCGGAATCGAGATCGTCGGCGTGCAGTTCGGAATAGTCTTCGGGCACGCGGCGGAACAGCGCGACGCCGCGGATGTCGTTGAGCTCGCGCGGCGCTTCGCCGGCCGCAAGACGGTTGGCTACCTCGACGACGGCGCGCTCGGCATTGCCGTAGAGCAAGAGATCCGCCTTGGCGTCGGCCAGCACCGAGCGGCGCACCTTGTCGGACCAATAGTCGTAATGCGCGATCCGGCGCAGCGACGCCTCGATGCCGCCGAGCACGACCGGCACGTCCTTGAACGCCTCGCGGCAGCGCTGGGCGTAGACGATGGTGCAGCGGTCCGGCCGCTTGCCGCCTTCGCCGCCCGCCGTATAGGCGTCGTCATGGCGCAGGCGGCGGTCCGCGGTGTAACGGTTCACCATGGAGTCCATGTTGCCGCCGGTGACGCCAAAGAACACCTTTGGCTTGCCGAGCGCCTTGAACGGCTCGGCCGAATGCCAGTCCGGCTGCGCGATGATGCCGACCCGGAAGCCTTGCGCCTCCAGCAGCCGGCCGATGATCGCCATGCCAAAACTCGGATGGTCGACATAGGCATCGCCCGTCACCAGCACGATGTCGCAGGCGTCCCAGCCGAGCGCATTCATCTCGGCGCGGCTCATCGGCAGGAACGGCGCGGGCTTGTGGGGCCGCGCCAGGGCCATCAGGGGCTTTTCGGCGGTAACGATTTGGGTGTCCATGGCGCATACGCATAGGCCTTGGGGCCTGCAAATACAACCAGATGGCGGGCCGTCACGACGCGGTGATCGCCGCGGGGGCATCCCGACGGCGGCGCAGATCGGGGCTCGGCCATAGGAACCAACCGCGCCCATGAACATTTTGATCGAGGGTTTGGCGCGGGCTCGGCGCGCGCCTCTATCATCTCGGCGTTCGTGATGTCGCCTCTGGCGATGGGGGAGCTGTGAGCACGGTCATTGAGAACTTGTTGTTGCGAAAGCAGAAGCTCGTGGAGGAGCTCGACAAGGCGCAAGCCGTCGAGGACCGCGACAGGATCGAGCACCAGCTCGAGCAGATCAACACCGCGTTGGATTTCCTGGACAGGCCGGGACCGAAAGACGCGCGGTAGAAGCGCTCACCCCGCCTTCAGTGCGTCCACCTTCAAGGCTTTGGCATAGACCACGCCTGAATTGGTGATATGCGTCGTCATCAGCTCCGCGAACGCCGCAAACTCGCCGCGACCGAACAGATCAAGCAGCTTGCGATGCTCGTCGAACGAGGTGCGGGTGCGCACGTCGATCGGCGAGGTGAGGTTGGTGCGCAACGCCGCGACGCGGCTAGATGCGAGCTGGTAGGATTCGACGAGATAGCGGTTGCCGCAGTGCGTGAACAGCGCTTCGTGAAAGGCGGCGTCGGCGCGGCCATAGGCGATGTTGTCCCTGGCCGCGACTGCCGGCTCCATCGCCGCGATCGCGCCGCTCATCGTCGCGACCGCACCGTCGCGGTCGTGACGGAACGCGAGCTCGGCGGCCTTGGGTTCGAGTGCGATCCTGAAAGCGCAGAGCGCATTGATGTCCTCGGCGCTCGGCGTGAACACGAAGCTGCCGACCTGGGGTCTGATCACCACCAGCCCCTGCGCCTGCAATTGCCCCATCGCCTCGCGCACCGGCGTGCGGCTGACGCCGAAGGAATTCGCCACCATCTCCTCGGAGATCGCTGCCCCTAGCGCGAACTCGCCGTCGATGATGGCCTGCCGCAGCCGCTGCATCACCCGCTGCGACAGCGATTTCGGCGTATCGAGCTTCAAGGATCGCATCGGCTCTCTCGTCGCATTGCGGCCGTTCAGATCACCTTGCCGGGATTGAGCAGGTGATCGGGGTCGAGCGCGGCCTTCAGCGTCCGCATCAGCGCGATCTCGGCCTCGCTGCGGGCATGCCCCAGCCACTTCTTCTTCAGCGTGCCGATGCCGTGCTCGGCGGAGACGCTGCCGCCCATCTCGCGCACCAGGCCGTAGATGATCGCATCCATCTCCTCCTTGGGCTGGTGCTCGACGGTCAGGCCCGTGACCCAGGAGACCAGATGCAGATTGCCGTCGCCGATATGGCCGTAATAGACGCTCTCGCATCCCTTGATGCCGGCGGCGAGCGCGGCCTTGCAGCGCGTGACGAACTCGTCCATCCGCGCCACCGCAAGGCCGATGTCGTAGGAGATGTGCGGCCCCAGCACCTGGCCGAATTCGGCGCAGATGTCGCGCACCCGCCAGAACGCCTGCGTCTGCGCCAGCGATTGCGCCACCGCGGCGTCCACCAGCAGTCCGCGCTCCATCAGCTCCTCAAGCCAGCTCTGGAAGCGCGGTGCATCCAGGTTCTCGTCGGTGCCCTGTGCCTCCACCAGCACGTAGAGGCCGTGGCCTGCGGCAACCGGCGGCTTCACGCCGGCGCGCGCCGTGATCACGTCCCAATAGTCCGGCCACATCACCTCGAACGCCGACAGCAGCGGGCCAAGTCCAGAGCGCGCGGCGTCGAGCAGCGCGATCACCGCGGCATAGTCCTTCAGCGCGCACAGCGCAGCCATGGTCGAGCGCGGCTTTGGAAACAGCCGCAGCACCACGCGGGTGATGATGCCAAGCGTGCCTTCCGAGCCGATGAAGAGATGCTTCAGGTCATAGCCGGCATTGTTCTTCATCAGCTTGTTGAGGCTGGTGATGATGGTTCCGTCGGGCAGCACCACTTCGAGGCCGAGCACCAGTTCGCGCGTCATGCCGTAGCGGATCACGCGGTTGCCGCCGGCATTGGTGGAGAGGTTGCCGCCGATGGCGCAGGAGCCGCGCGAGCCGAGATCGAGCGGAAAGAAGAAGCCTGCTTCGTCAGCGGCTTTCTGAATCGTCTCCAGCGGCGTGCCGGCCTTCACCGTCATCGTCGCGGACGCGCGGTCGATCTCCTCGATGCCGGTCATGCGCTCGAGCGAGATCGCGACCCACCCCGGCTCGGGCGAAGCGCCGCGGCAGAGCCCGGTCAATCCGCCCTGCGGCACGAACGGCAGCCGCGCCTCTCGGCAGGCGATGATGGCGTCGGCAACGCCTTGCGCATCGAGCGGGCGGATCACCGCCAGCGGCGTTTGCGGCAGGCTCGCGCTCCAGTCGTTGCCATTGCGCGCAGGCACATCGGTGCCGGTCAGCACGGCGGCCGCGCCGAGCTTTCCGCGCAAAGCGCCAAGCCAGTGGTCGGAACGTTCGACGGGGGTCACCATGTCCATGCGAGACCTCATCAGGATCGGGTCGCGCCCAGTCGCGCGCCGGTTACGCCGAGGGAATTGCGTCCTTCTTGTATGTAAGGTACAAGATGGAAAGTAAAGCAAAAACAAGGCTCCGGCGGCCTCCGAAGATCGTTATCGATCAGAGGCTTAGTCCGAAGCCGCAACAATGGGTGGTGTCATGACGGAGGCAATTCGCGGGTTCTGGGTGGCGTCGGCGACGCCGCTGACACCGGACGGCAGTGTGGATTCCGCCAAGCTCGCCGCCCATACCAAGCAGCTCTTCAACAAAGGCGTCGATGGCGTCGTGCTGTTCGGCACCACCGGCGAGGGCACTTCCTTCAATGTCGCCGAGCGTGTCGCGACGATCGAGGCGATGCTCAAGGCCGGAATCGCCGCGGAGCGCATCGGAATCGGCGGCGGCTTTCCCGCCATCAGCGACAGCATCGCACTGACGCGTGCGGTGCTCGGCCTCGGCCTGCGCCACGTGCTGTACTTGCCGCCCTACTTCGATCGTAACGTCACGCCCGAGGGCATCGAGGATGCCTTCGCCGCCATCATCGATGGCGTCGCCGACGATCGCCTGCGCGCCTCGCTCTATCACATCCCGCAGATTTCGGGCGTCGCGATTCCGACGACCGTCGCCGCGAGCCTGCGCAAGCGTTACGGTAAGCTGGTCGCGGGGTTGAAGGACTCCAGCGGCGACTTCAAGCAGTTCCAGGCGTTCCGCGCAGCGAGCCCCGAACTCGCCATCACCGTCGGCAACGAGGCCGACATCGCCCGCGCGATCGCCGCCGGCGGCGCCGGCACCATCTGCGGCATGGCCAATATCGCGCCGGAGCTGGTCAAGGCGATGATCGACGGCAAGGATGTCGAAGCGCGGATGCAGGCCGCGGTCGACATCGTGGTGAAGACGCCATCTTTCCTCGCGACGCTGAAGGCCATTCTCGCGGCGCAGACCGGCGATGCCAGCTGGTTGCGTGTGCGTCCGCCGCTGCGTGCCTTGTCTGACGGCACCGCGCTCAAGCGGAAGCTCGACGAGTTGGTGACGCCCGCCATCGCCTGAGATCGCACAATGCCGTGACACGATGCCGCAAATTCGCGTGCAGCGTGTCGCGGTCCCTGCGACATCAATCGTCGATTGCCGTTCGGCGCTGATCTGCGCCTAGAACGATTCAACACTAGAGCGATTCAAGTCCTGCTACGGTTCTCTTCACTCGCGGCGACTGTTACACGCGCGCACCTCAATGTGGTGTCCGACCTGAAGTGGATCGAAAGTGCGTGCCAATGCTGATGGTCAGCGCGTAAGCGGCCATCGAAATCGCGCCGGCAAGAGCCGTGCGCGTCTTCTCATCGGAGCAGCCGTGCTCCTTGCCGAATTGCCTTCCAACACGACGACCGCGCAGGCCCAATCGGCTCTGCCGCCGGTGACGGTGGATGCGCCGGTGCAGCGGCCGAAGCCGGCACGTGCGTCGGAGCAGTCCTCACGCCGCACGCAAGCCGCCGCGCGTCAGCGCAGCCGGAATGTCGCCACCGCGGCCGCACCGACGCCGTCGGAACGCGCCGCGGCTGAAGCCGCTGCGAAACAAGCCGCCAATCTCGGCTATCGCGCCATGCCGAGTGCGACCACGCTGCGCTCGGGGGCCTCGCCGCTCAACACCTCGCAGGCCGTCAACATCGTGCCCGCGCAGGTCCTGAAGGATCAGTTGCCGCGCAACATCGACGATGCGCTCATCAACGTCTCCGGTATCACCCAGACCAATACGCTCGCCGGCAGCCAGGACGCAGTGATCCGCCGCGGCTTCGGTGACAACCGCGACGGCTCGATCATGCGCAACGGCATGCCGCTGGTGCAGGGCCGCAGCCTCAATCCTGCCGTCGAAAGCGTCGAGGTGCTGAAGGGGCCGGCTTCGCTGCTCTACGGCATCATGGACCCCGGCGGCATCGTCAACACCATCAGCAAGCGCCCCGAGCTTTATCAGCACGGCTCGGTGACCCTGCTCGGCTCGACCTTCGCGAACAATCGTAGCGGAGCCGACGGCTTGCTCGACGTCACCGGTCCGATCGGCGACCAGGGCCTTGCCTATCGTTTCATCGGCTACGGCGTCAGCGAGGACTATTGGAGAAATTTCGGCCGCCACCGCGAGATGCTGGTGGCGCCGTCACTGGCCTGGTACGGCCAGGACACCACGGTTCAGCTCAACTACGAGCACCGCGAGTTCATCTATCCGTTCGATCGCGGCACGGCGTTCAATCCGGTGACGAAAGCGCCGCTGGCGGTGCCCGCCACACGCCGGCTCGACGAGCCCTTCAACAACACGTGGGGCACGTCCGACCTGATCCAGGCATCGGTCGAGCACCGCTTCAACCAGGACTGGAAGCTCTACGCCGGCTACAGCTACAACACCGAAACCTTCAGCGCCAACCAGCTCCGCATCTCCACCCTCAGCTTCACGACGGGCGTCGAGACGCGCAGCAATGACGGCACGCAGGGCTCGCTCAGCAATGCCAGTTACGGAACGTCCTACGTTTCCGGCGGCTTCTGGCTCGGCAACATGCGCAATGAGGTGGTGTTCGGCGGCGACGGCCAGTATCGCACCATCTACCGTGACAATCTGATCCGGCAGGCGACCCCTGCCATCAATGTCTACAATCCCGTCTACGGGCTGATCGGACCGGGGACGACGGTGTCGAACCCCGACAGTGCCCAGACCGACAAGCTCGGCCAGTGGTCGATGTTCTTCCAGGACACGCTGCATCTGACCGAACGCTTCGCGCTGGTCGGCGGCGTGCGCTACATGGACTACGACCAGATCGCCGGGCGCGGAAAGCCCTTCGTCACCAACACCAACGTGTCCCAGGACAAGGTGCTGCCTCTCGGCGGTGCCATCCTCAAGCTCACCGACCAAATCTCGCTTTATGCGAGCTACACCGAGTCGTTGAAGCCGAACTCGACCATTGCACCGATCGGCGTCGTGATCGGCTCCAATGTCGCGCCGGAAGAGGGCGTGTCATACGAGACTGGCGTCAAGTTCGATGTCAACCAGCGCATCTCCGGCACGATCGCGCTTTACGATCTCGACAAGAAGAACGTGCAGACGACGGTCACCAACAGCGCGAATGTCGTGGAAATCCACACCGTCGGCCGTGCCCGCTCGCGCGGCGTCGAGTTGGATGTCACCGGCAGGCTCACCGACAGCTGGGCCTTGATCGGCAGCTATGGCTATACCGACGCGCGGGTGACGGCATCCGAGGATGTCACGTTGCTCGGCAGGAAGCTGCAGAACGTCGCGCTGAACACAGCTTCGCTCTATCTGGTCTATGACTTTGGCACAGCTTTGCCGGGCCAGCTCCGCCTCGGCGGCGGCGCGCGCTACGTCGGCGATCGTCCCGGCGATGCGATCAACAGCTTCTTCTTGCCGTCCTATGTGGTCGCCGATATCTTCGCCACCTACGAGACGAAGTACGAGCAGTTCCCGGTGATCTATCAGTTCAACGTCAAGAACCTGTTCGACACCGTCTACTATCCCTCCGCCGTGAACAATCTGAACGTCGCGATCGGCGACGCGCGGCGCTTCTCGATGTCGGCAACGGTGAAGTTCTAGCAATGGCGGCGCGGCACAAAGCCATCGCGGTCCTGATCGCGCTGGCGGCCGCCTGCCTTGTCAGCACAGTTGCGAGCCGCGCCGAGGAGATCACGCTCTATTCGACCAGGGAGGCTGCCCTGCTCGAGCCGTCGATCGCGGCGTTCACGGAAGCGAGCGGCATCAGGGTCAAAATCGTCTTCGTCGAGGACAGTCTCGCCAAGCGCTTGGCATCGGAAGGCGAAGCGTCGCCTGCGGACGTCCTGATGACGATCGGGTTGGACAAGACCACTCAGCTTGCCAATCGCGGCCTGACGCAGGCCTTTGCATCGCCGCTGCTCGATCGAGTCGTCCCGCCGCATTTGCGCAGTGGTAGCGGGCAGTGGCTCGCGCTCGCCATCCGTCCCCGCGTGGTTCTGGCGCGCAAGGACAGCGCGCTCGCGGCGATCGACTATGAAGACCTCGCAAGTCCGCAATGGCGCGGCAAATTGTGCATGCGCGCGCCGCTGCATCAGAACAATGTCGCCCTGGTCGCGGCCTATCTCGCCCATCACGGCGAGGCCGCGACGGAGGCCTGGCTCGCCGGCCTGAAGGCCAATCTTGCGCACAAGCCGTCCGGCAAGGACAACGATTTGATCCGCGAGATCGCGCAAGGCGCGTGCGAAATCGGCATCGGTAACACCGTGGCGCTGGCGCAATTGCGTGACGGACGGGACGGCGCCGAATGGCGCGAATGGGCGTTGGCGGTCAGGGCGATCCCAACGGTCTTCAGGGGCGGTGGTACGCATGTGAATCTCACCGGCGCGGCCATCGCGAAACATGCGCCGCATCCGTCTGCCGCCCAAAAATTCCTCGAGKTCCTCGTCACCCAGGCGGCGCAGCGCGTCTTTGCGGCGGCCGAGCTCGAATATCCCGTGCTTGCGACCGCGGAGCGGGCTCCGATCGTCGCCGATATCGGCTCGTTCACTGTCGATGTGCTGCCGATCGAAGAGGTCGCCAGGCATCAGCAGGTTGCGATCGCACTCATCAAGAAGGCCGGCTTCGATGACTAGGCTGGGGCACAACATCAAGGTGGCTTTGCACGAGGTCCATTCCATCGCGGGCCTCGCCCTCGCGCTGCTGCTGACCCTGATCGCGCTGACCGGCGCGATCATGAGTTTTGAGGACGAGATCGTCGACCACCTGAACGCCGGAATCATGCAGGTCGCGCCGCGGACGGCGCCGGCGCTGATGCCGGACGAGCTGGTCGCGCGCCTGACGGCGGCGCAGGACCTCGGCAAGGTCTCCGCCGTCACGCTGGCGAGCGATCCATCCACCGCGGTGCATGTCCGCTTCGCGCGTGACGAGCAGGGCACGCGGCCGTCCTCGCTCTATGTCGATCCCTACGACGCGCGCGTGCTGGGTACGCCGCGCGGCGAGGAATTTTTTGCGACCGTGCGCAGGCTGCATCGCTGGCTGCTCATCCCCGGCGATGCCAAGGGCTGGGGACGCCAGATCACCGGCGTCGCTGCGCTCGGCCTGATCGTGATGCTGGTCTCGGGCCTGGTGCTGCGCTGGCCGCGTCGCGCAGGCAGCGTGAAGATGTGGCTGAAGCCCAATCTCGGACTCAGCGGGCGCGGTCTGCACCGCTCGCTGCACGCCGTCATCGGCACCTGGGTCTTGCCGGTCTATCTGGTGATGACGCTGACCGGGCTCTGGTACTCGTTCGACTGGTACAAGGACGGCGTGGTCTGGCTGCTGTCGCGCCCACATGTGGCGGCGGCAAGGATGCAGCCCAAGATGCCCACAAAGGCGCCGCGCGCGGCGGACCGTCCCGAGCCGGTTCAGGCCGTCGGATTTGATCGTGCATGGACGACGTTCCAGCGCGAGGAGGGCGGCCGCTTCTCCAAGGCCCTGCTGACGCTGCCCGCCGGTTCGGGCGCGGTGCTACGGATCCGCTCGTGGGGGAAGGACTCCACGCTCGATACCACGCGCGACGAGTTCCGCGTCGATGCCGTCACCGGCCAGCTGGTCTCGGCGGAACGCTATGCCGACAAGACGCTCGGCGAGAAGATCATCGCCAACGTGCTCGACATCCATCGCGGCGCGGTCCTCGGCTGGCCCGGCAAGCTCGCGTTCATGATCGCCGCAGCGCTGATGCCGCTGTTCTCGGTCACCGGCGTCCTGCTCTACCTGTCGCGCCGAAGGCTGCGGCGTCCCGCGCAGCCGCCGCTCGGGCGCCTCGTTCCGGGCGAGTGATCCGACAAGCCGCTGGTCAAATCCGCCTGGATCGAGTCAAGATATTTGCTTGACACGTCACTTCGGCTGCATGTGCCGTTCACCAATGATGACGTCGTTGTTGACGGCGTAGACAAAGCAGCCGCCATCCCTGCCATTTCGCGTGGGATCGCTGTTGCATTTTGCAAGTGCGGACGCCTGGGCATCATTCAAGCTCGCATCGCCCGCCGAGATGAACAGCTTCCCCCAAGGGTGGATGGCCATCGCTTTCGGCTCCATGGCCTTATCGTAATTCTGCACGTCGGGGCGCTGTCGCGTCACCCGCCGGATGATCGGAATCTGGGACAGATCATACTTGCCTGCATAATGCAGATGCGGCATGTCCCGCGCTGTCAGTTCGCCTTCCGCGACGATCTCCTCGTTCACCGCTAGCAGGGCGCACGGCTTGCCATAGCGCAACTGGCACGCTTCCAGTGAGCGCTCGCCGGTGGCCGACGCGTCCTCGTGTTCACAGGACCGGAAATAGCTCGCGCTGATGAGCTCCACGGCCTGCCCCTTGTTGGGCTTGCAGGCGACGTAGTCCTTGATCAGCGTGTCGCGGACAAAGCCGAACACGGTCGGCGTCGTCCCTGCTATGATCGACGCCATCGCCCGCTCGAATTGGGACTTGCGCTCCGCATTGGTCAGCGCGGCCATGGCCGCACCCGGAAGCACCAGAAACACCACCAGGAATTTTATAGTTCGCATGCTGCCCCTCCCCCCACGCGCGAATCGGAACTTTACCTGCCCCGCGCCCGCGGACAACATGCTTGTTTTCAGCAGCTCCAAGGGATTGCACGCCGCAGAGTGGGAGGGCATGCCCTCGTCGGGCTGGTCAAGCGGTCCGCAATCGGCCAAAAGCGCCCTGTTCAAACTTCGAAGGCTGCATGTCCGATGACGATCCCGACCGTCACCCCCGCCGATATCCGCCGCGCGCTGCTGTTGCGTGAGGAAATCGCGCTCATCGATCTCAGATACGAGGCCGCGTTTGCCACCGGCCATCCGCTGTTCGCCGCCAACATGGCGGCGGACCGGATCGCGATCGAGGCCGAGGTGAGGCTGCCGCGCAAGGACGTGCCGGTCGTGCTCTATGACGACGGGGAGGGGCTGGTCGCTGTGGGTGCCGGACGCCTTGCCGCGCTCGGCTACACCAACATCCGCGCGCTCGACGGCGGGCTCAAGGCCTGGCGTGCGGCGGGTTACGAGGTGTTCGAGGACGTCAATTCCTATTCGAAAGCGTTCGGCGAGCTGGTCGAGGCGCGACGTCACACACCGTCGTTCAGCGCCGACGAAGTGGCAAAACTGATCGCGGACAAGGCCAACATCGCCATACTCGACGTCCGCCGCTTCGATGAATACGCGACCATGAACATTCCGGGCTCGGTCAGCGTGCCCGGTGCGGAGCTGGTGTTGCGGGCAGGAACCGCCGTGCGCGATCCCGACACCACCATCATCGTCAATTGCGCCGGCCGCACCCGCTCGATCATCGGCACCCAGTCGCTGATCAACGCCGGCGTGCCGAACAAGGTGCGGGCGCTGCGCAACGGCACCATCGGCTGGACGCTGGCCCGGCACGATCTCGATCACGGTGCCGACCGGCGCGGTGCGATCGGGCCGTTCGAGGGCGGCCCTGGCAACGCCCGCGACGTCGCCTATCGCGCCGGCGTTCGCCACATCGGCGCGAACGAGGCGTCGGCGCTCGCGGCGCAGAGCGACCGCACGCTCTATCGCTTCGACGTGCGCGACGAGCAGGAATACACCGGCGGTCATCTCCCGGGCTTTCGTCACTATCCCGGCGGCCAGCTGGTCCAGGAGACCGACATGGCCGCGCCGGTGCGCGGCGCGCGCATCCTCCTGACCGACGACAAGGCCGTGCGCGCCGACATGACGGCGTCCTGGCTCGCGCAGATGGGCTGGGACGTCTATGTGCTGGAAGGCGGCTATGACGGCGCGCTCGAGGTCGGCGCGCCGCAACCGCTGCCGAAGCCCGATCCGGCGCATCGCTACCGCCGTCCCTATGAAGGCACCGACGTCGCCGAAGGCGCGATGCAGGCCTATCTCGACTGGGAATACGGCCTCGTCGACCAGCTCCGCCGCGACGGCACGCACGGGTTTTATGTGATTTGAGGCGCAGCGGCCGTGCCGCGAGCATTAGTCTCTCACCGTCACCCTGAGGTGGCCGCTTCTTAGCGGCCCTCGAAGGGCGACGGCCCGGCTGCATCGGGGGCGTTCCATCCTTCGAGGCTCGCCCTGCGGTGCATTCGCACCACAGGGCTCGCGCCTCAGGATGACGAGGCGGTAGCGAAATTGCCTCGCCCCCCTGCCATCTTCTCCCCGTATCCAAACCCTATTGTGCTGCGTCTCGTCCGCGGTCTATGAGCTGCGGCAAAGCCGCAATCGATGGAGATACTATGCCAGCCCCAGGCCAAAGCCCCGAGCGGAACGCGAAGGCGCTGCTGCTCGAAGGCGTCAACGACAGCGCCGTGGACCTGTTCCGGAGCGCCGGCTTCACCAATGTCGAGCGGCTGACCAAGGCGCTGGACGGCGAGGCGCTGCGGCAGGCGCTGAAGGGCGTGTCGCTGCTCGGTATCCGCTCCCGCACCCAGATCACCGATGACGTGCTCGAGGCCGCCGACCAGCTGCTCGCGGTCGGCTGCTTCAGCGTCGGCACCAACCAGGTCGACCTGTTGGCGGCGCGCAAGCGCGGCATTCCCGTCTTCAATGCGCCGTTCTCCAACACCCGCAGCGTCGCCGAGCTCGTGATCGGCGAGATCGTGATGCTGCTGCGGCAGATTTTTCCGCGCTCGGTGTCGGCCCACGACGGCGGCTGGGATAAATCGGCGACCGGCAGCCGCGAGGTGCGCGGCCGCACCCTCGGCATCATCGGCTACGGCAATATCGGCTCGCAGCTCTCGACTCTTGCTGAGGCGATGGGCATGCGCGTGATCTATTACGACCGCACCGACAAGCTGCGCCACGGCAATACCGAGCCGGTCGAGAAGCTCGAAGAGCTTCTGGCGCAGAGCGACGTGGTCAGCCTGCACGTGCCGGAGACGCCGGAGACCGCCGGCATGATCGGCGAGAAGGAGCTGCGGGCGATGAAGCCCGGCTCGTTCCTGATCAATAACAGCCGCGGCACCGTGGTCGATCTCGACGCGCTTGCAAGCTGTTTGCGCGACGGGCACATCGCGGGCGCCGCCATCGACGTCTTCCCGGTCGAGCCCTCGTCGAATTCGGATCGCTTCAAGAGCCCGGTGCAGGGCCTCGGCAACGTCATCCTCACCCCGCATATCGGCGGCTCGACCGAGGAAGCGCAGGAGCGCATCGGCGGCGAAGTCGCGCGCAAGCTGGTCGACTATTTCATCACGGGATCGACCATGGGCGCGGTGAATTTCCCGGAGGTGCAGCTACACTTGCGTCCCGCAGGCGCGCGCTTCAGCCATGTCCATCGCAACGTGCCGGGCATGCTGCGCCGGCTGAACGAGGTCTTCCTCCAGCGCGACATCAATATCGCCGCGCAATATCTGGAGACCGCGGGCGACCTCGGTTACGTCGTGCTCGACGCCGACCTCGGCGGGCAGGATTCGGCGGCGCTGCTCGCGCAAATCCGCGGCCTCGAGGGCACCGTCGGCGCGCGGCTGGTGTTCGAGCACTAGAAAGTGAGAGGACCCACGTTCCAGTTGCATTTCTCGGTCAAGGCTCTCTACACTGCGCCATCGTCTTCGACGCTCGTGTGACAAATCGCGTCGAATTTGAGTTTCAGTTGCGTGGGTGCCGCCATGGAACGGGACGCCGTACTGATCGATCTCGCGCTTCAAGGCGGTGGTTCGCACGGCGCATTCACCTGGGGTGTGCTCGACCGCCTGCTGGAAGAGAAGCGGCTCACCATCGCCGCGATCTCCGGCACGTCCGCAGGCGCGATGAATGCGGCGGTGCTCGCAGACGGGTGGACCGCGGGTGGTGCCGAGGGTGCGCGTGATGCGCTGGAACGATACTGGCGCCGCGTGTCGAAGGCCGCGGCTTTCAGCCCGCTGCAGCGTTCGCCGCTCGACCGCTTGATGGGGCGCTGGACGCTCGATACATCGCCAGCCTACATCCTCACTGATCTGATGTCGCGCGTGCTCTCGCCCTACGATCTCAATCCGACGGGCTACAATCCGTTGCGCGAGGTGCTGGCCGAGAGCATCGATTTCGAGCGGCTCGCGCTTTCGCCGATCAAACTGTTCGTCACCGCAACGCGCGTGCGCACCGGGCGCGGACGGATCTTCCGCAACGCCGAGATCACGGCTGACGTGCTGCTGGCGTCGGCCTGCCTGCCGACCATGTTCCGCGCGATCGAGATCGACGGCGAGCCCTATTGGGACGGCGGCTTCGCGGGCAACCCGACGATCACGCCGCTGATCCGCGAGAGCGACGCGCACGATACCATTCTCGTTCAGATCAATCCGACCGAAACGCTCGAGGCGCCGAGGACGGCCGCGGAGATTCTCAATCGGCTGAACGAGATTTCGTTCAATTCGCCACTGATGAAGGAGCTGCGCATGATCGCGCTGCTGCGCCAGGCGGCCGACCCCGGCAGCGGCGAGGGCGCGCGCTGGGCGAAGATGCGGACCCACCGCGTCAAGAGCGACATGCTGGCGAAGTTCGGCGCGTCCTCCAAGCTCAACGCCGAATGGGAATTCGTCTCGATTCTGCGCGCCGAGGGACGTCAGGCCGCCGAGACGTTTCTCGACGAGCACGGTGCGGATATAGGCCAGCGCTCGACCGCCGATCTCGACGTCCTCCTGGCGGAGTGCTGAGACGTGGGTCTTCTCGGCATTCTCGTCGGGCTCGGCCTATTGATCCTGTTCGCCTTCCGCGGCTGGAGCGTGCTGCTGCTCGCGCCGTTCGCCGGGCTCGTTGCCGCGCTGTTCGGGGGCGAGCCGCTGCTGGCCAATCTGACCCAGGTCTTCATGGTGAATGCGGCGGGATTCCTGGCGCAGTTCTTCCCGATCTTCCTGCTCGGTGCCGTCTTCGGCAAGCTGATGGACGACAGCGGAGCGGTCAGGTCGGTCGCGGGCTTCATGGCGGCTCGTCTCGGCGAGCGGCGCGTGATCCTCGCGGTCGTGCTCGCCGGTGCGCTGGTCACCTATGGCGGCGTCAGCCTGTTCGTCGCGTTCTTCGTCATCGTCCCGATGGCCCGCTCGCTGTTTCGTGCCGCTGCGATTCCGCGCCGCCTGATCCCGGCGGCAATCGTGCTGGGCACATCGACCTTCACCATGTCGGCTCTGCCGGGCACGCCGTCGATCCAGAATGCGATCCCGATGCCGTTCTTCGGCACGACGCCCTTTGCCGCCCCTGGCCTCGGCGTCCTCGCCTCCCTCATCATGCTCGGCGGAGGATTGTGGTGGCTGCATCGCGCCGAAGCCGCGGCCCGCCGCGCGGGAGAAGGCTATGGCGATGACATCGAGGGGGCGACCGAGCGCGCCGCCGCCGACGAGCTCGTGCGCGAGCGCGCAACGACGGCGCGGGAATTCGACCCGGCGGAAATGCAGCACGGGCGTCGCAGCGATCAGCCGTCCCCGGTGCTGAGCGCGATCCTGCCCTTGGTTGTCGTCGTGGCCGTCAATCTCGTGATGTCCCTTGTCGTATTGCCGCGGCTCGACGTCAGCTATCTCGCCGAGCAGCGTTTTGGCGCCACGTCGCTCGCCGCCGTCGCGGGCGTGTGGTCGGTCGCGGTCGCATTGACCGCGGCCATCATCGTCACCGTCGTGCTGAACTGGGCTCGCCTGCCCGCGCTGCGCCAGACCATGGACGCCGGCGCCAACGCGTCGGTCCTGCCCGCGTTCAGTGTCGCCAGCCTCGTCGGGTTCGGCGCGGTGGTCGCCTCGCTGCCGGCGTTCGCGCTCGTGCGCGACTGGGTCCTCGGCATCGAAGGCGGCCCGCTGGTCTCGCTCGCGGTCGCAACCAACGTCCTGGCGGCGCTGACCGGTTCGGCGTCCGGCGGCCTGACCATAGCGCTCGACGCGCTTGGCCCGACCTATGTCGAGCTTGCCGCGCTCACCGGCATCGACCTCGGGCTGATGCATCGTGTGGCGGTGATCGGCTCGGGGACGCTGGATATCCTGCCGCACAATGGTGCCGTTGTAAGCCTGTTGGCGATCTGCGGCCTGACCCATCGCGACAGCTATTTCGACATCGTGATGGTCGGCATCGTGACGTCGCTGCTGGCGCTGGTGGCCGTCATCGCATTGGGTGGTGCGCTGGGATCGTTCTGATCGAAAGCTGGCGTGAGCGATTGACGGGAGGGCGAAGGTTGCATTGAATGCGGCCACCTGTCAGACGCAACAAGACAGAAAAAGCCGGGTGGAAACGATGACGCGAATCGATGCGAAGCTGTGTGCGTTGCTCTTGGGCTCGGCGGCCGTGCTGGGCGCGGGTGGCGCCTCCGCGGCAATTTTGGCGGAGGATGCGGATACGGTCTGCAAGGGCCTCGTCGGCGGCGCCGATGCCGTGAAGGTCGATTCCGCGGCGTTGCAGGCACCGTCGCAACTCGCCGTCGCCGAGCGCGGGCCGACGCCGTCGGGGCGTGTCACGCCGGCCAATCCCGCCTTCTGCAAGGTGCTCGGCCATATCGAGCCGGCCGATCCCAAGGCGCCGCCGATCAAATTCCAGGTCAATCTGCCGGTCGAATGGAACGGGCGCTCGGTGCAATATGGCGGCGGCGGGTTCAACGGCGTGCTGATCACCGGCCTTGCCCTGCCGCCGGCCTATCCGTTCGACAAGCCGTCGCCGCTCGCGCGCGGCTTTGTCACCTATGGCACCGATTCCGGCCACGAGACCAAGCCGGGCGAGCCGCCGCAGGTCTTCGCGCTCAACGACGAAGCGTTCGAGAATTTCGCCCACCGCGCCTACAAGAAGGTGCGCGATGCCGCCGTCGCGCTGATGGAGCGCGCCTACGGCAAGAAGCCCGAAAAGATGTACTTCATGGGCTCGTCCGAAGGGGGACGCGAAGGCCTGACTATGGCGCAGCGCTATCCCGACGATTTCGACGGCATTTTTGCCCGCGTGCCCGTCATCAACTGGGTCGGCCTGCAACATGCCGGCACGCGTTCGGGCCTCGTGACCATGGGGGACGGCTGGATCAATCCGGCGCAGGTGAAGCTCGTCGGCGATGCGGTGCGGGCGGCCTGCGACAAGGCCGATGGCTCCGCTGACGCGCTGGTGCAAAATCCCGTGGCCTGCAAGGCGGCGTTCAAGGCGGAGAGATTGCGCTGTGATAGCGGCAAGACGGGCGATCAGTGCCTCACCGATGCGCAGATCAAGGCCGTGAACACGCTGCACGCGACCTACAAATTTCCGTTCCCGCTCGCCAACGGCCTCGACGATTATCCGGGCTGGGGCGTCTCGGGCGAGGATACGCCGTCGGTCGGGCCGACCGGCGGCTGGGTTGCGTGGTGGCTCGGCACCGCGCCGCCGGCGCAGCCACCCGCGCCCAACAACGGCATCGCCTGGATCTACGACGCCGGCGGCATTCAATATGTGTTCGCGCGCGACCCCAAGCTCGATGTGACGACCTACAAGGTCGAGGAGCACAAGGCACGGCTGCTTGAGGTCTCGAACCTCATGGACTCGACCAATCCCGACCTCAGCCGCTTTCGCGAGCGCGGCGGCCGGCTGATCATGCTCGAGCACATGGCCGATTACGCGCAGAGCCCCTATGCCGGCATCCGTTATTTCGAGAGCGTCGAGCGCCTGATGGGCTCGGCGACGACGGAGTTGTTCGCAAGGCTCTACACGGCGCCAGGCGTCGACCATGTCGGTTCCGGCGCGCCGGCCAATGTCGACATGCTGAGCGTGCTGGTCGACTGGGTCGAGAACGGCAAGGCGCCCCGCGATCTCGAGGTCAGCGAGCAGAAGGTCGAGGCGCCGTCCTTCGCGGCCGTCCGCGCGCTGCCGCTGTGCCGCTGGCCGGCCTGGCCGCATTACAATGGCGGCCCGGTGACGGAGGCTGCGAGCTTCTTCTGCGCTCCGTAGGCCTTCACCTCTCCCCGCTTGCGGGGAGAGGTCGGAATTCAAGCAGCGCTTGAATTCCGGGTGAGGGGAGTCTCCGCGAACTCAACTGTCACCGTCCCCGCGGAGGCTCCCCCTCACCCCAACCCTCTCCCCGCGAAGAGCGGGGAGAGGGAGAAGAAGTGTTCAATGCGCCGGGCCGCCGGCCGCCTTCACCTTCCGCGTCAGCAGCACCGCGATTGCGGCGAGCACCAGCACCGCGCCGATCACCGCAAAAGTGTCGGAATAGCCCATCACCAGCGCCTGGCGCTTGACGGTCTTGCCAAGTGCGATGATCGCCTGCCCGCGCGCGGCGTGGGGGTCGGGCACGCCATGTGCGATGAAGTAGTCCGTCATCTGCGCGATGCGGCTGCGGACCTCCTCGCGGCCGAGCGTGACGGAATGGCCGATGATGTTGGAGTGGAACTGCTCGCGCTTGGTGATGATGGTTGCGAGCGTCGCGGTGCCGATCGCGCCGCCGAGGTTGCGGAACATGTTGCTGATGCCGGAGGCCGCGGCGGCGTCCTGCGGTGCGATGCCGCCGGTCAGCACCGAGGTCAGCGGCGTCAGCACCATGGCCTGTCCCACCGCGCGCACGATGTTCGGAATCCAGAGCTGGTCGCCGGCATAGTCCGGCGACATCGCCGTGTTCATGAAGCAGCTATAGGCGAAGATCAGAAGCCCGGTGATCGCGATGTAGCGCGTGTCGAAGCGTTGCATCAGCTTCGGGATCAGCGGAATCAGCACGAGTTGCGGCAGTCCGGTCCAGGCCAGCACGTTGCCGATCTGCTCGGCGTTGTAGCCCTGGGCCTGGCCGAGATAGGCCGGCAGGATGTAGACCGAGCCGAACAGCGCGAAGCCGACCATCGTCATCGCGATGGTGCCGAAGCCGAAATTGCGCTGGGTGAGCAGCCGCAACCGGATCAACGGCTTCTCGATTCGGAGCTCGATCGCGACGAACAGCGTGAGGCTGACGGCCGCGATCACCGCGAGCTTGACGATGAAGGGCGAGGAGAACCAGTCGTCCTTGTTGCCTTCCTCGAGCACGGCCTGCAGCGCCGACAGCCCGATCGCCATGGTGAATATCCCGGCCCAGTCGCCCTCCTTCAACAGCCCGAGCTGCATCTTCTGCCGCTCCAGCGTCAGATAGAGCGCGGTCACCATGATTGCCGTCGGGATCACGTTGACGAAGAAGATGGTGCGCCAGCCGTAGTTTTCCGTGAGATAGCCGCCGATGGTCGGGCCGATCGCGGGGGCAAAGGTGACGGATAGCGCGAAGATCGCAAGGCCGATCGGCTGCTGCGGCTTCGGCAGCTTGGTCAGGACCAGCGTGAAGGCCATCGGGATCAGCACACCGCCGGCAAAGCCCTGCAGGCCGCGCATCGCGATCATCGAGGGCAGATCATGGGTGAAGGCGCAGGCGACCGAGAAGGCGGCGAACAGCGCCGCGCTCGCCAGCATGTAGCGGCGGAACGAGAACACGCGGCTCAAATAGTCGGTCAGCGGAATCACGATGATCTCGCCGATCAGGTACGAGGTCGAGATCCAGGAGCCGTTGTCGGCGCCGGTGCCGATGCCGCCCTCGATGTTGAGCAGCGAGGCGTTGGTGATCTGGATGTTCAGGATCGCCATGAACGAGCCGATCATGGCGGCGAGCACGGCAATCCAGGTCGCGGCACTGGCGCGATTGGGATCGGCTATGGCGCGGTCAGGCGTCGCGGCCAGTGTTGCGGGCGTCGAAATTGAGAGGCTGTTTGACATGGCAGGACCCTCCGGAAACGAGCTTCGCCTTGGGTGCGGCGGCCGCATTTGCGGCCGGCGCAGTCGAACGTGTTGCAATCGTCGGGATCACCGACATGCCCGGGCGGAGCGCGATCGCGGGACCGTGTCCGGAGTCGAGCGCGATCTTGACGGGGATGCGCTGCACCACCTTGGTGAAATTGCCGGTGGCGTTGTCCGGCGGCAGCAGCGCGAATTCCTGGCCGCTGGCCGGCGCGATGGAATCGACGTGGCCATGCACCACCTGCCCCGGGAACATGTCGACCTCGATGTCGACGGCCTGGCCCGCCTGCACGTGGGTAAGCTGCGTCTCCTTGAAATTGGCGACCACATAGGCGCCCTCGGCCGGCACGATCGACATCAGCTGCGTGCCCGCCTGCACGAACTGGCCGACGCGCAAGGAGCGGTTGCCGACCACGCCGTCGATCGGCGAGACCACGGTGGTGTAGCCGAGGTTGAGCTCGGCCTGATGCTGGATCGCCGCCGCGCGCGCTGCAGCGGCCTTGGCTTGCACGATCTCGGCCTTCAGGAGATCGACCTGCTTCTGTGCGGAGATGAGGTTGGCATTGTCGCGCGCGATCGCGGCGTCCGCGCCGGCGTTGCGCGCCTGTGCTTGCTGTGCGTTCTGCACGCTGCCATAGCCGGTTGCCGCCAGGTCGGTGTAACGCTTGTTCTCCTGCTGGGCGAACATCTTCGCGGCATTGTCGACATCGATGGTCGATTTGGCAGCCGCGATCACGGCGTCCTGAACCTCGAGCTGCGCCTCCTTGCTCGTCACCGTCGCATTCGCGGCGGCGACATCGGCCTTGGCCTGGTCGAGTGCGACGCGGAAGTCGCGGTCGTCGATCCGGGCCAGCACCTGGCCGGCCTTCACAGGCTCGTTATCGCCCACCAGGACGCGGTCGAGATAGCCGCTCACCTTCGGTGCGATGGTGGTGTTGTCGGCCTTCACATAGGCGTCGTCGGTGGAGACGAGGAAGCGGCCGACGGTCCAATAGTCGTAGCCGTACCAGCTTGCGCCCGCCAACGCGACTGCGGCCACCCCCGCCAGCAACAGCTTGCGGACGTTCAGTTTTTGGCGCCGGGCGACTGGCGGCGTCGCCGGCAGGCTGACCTCCGGCGCTTTGGCCGGAACGACGGCGGCTTCGATCCTGGACGGGGTGGTGTGGACGGTCATGGCCGCTCCCCTCAATTAGGAAACTTGACGATTTCCAAAATAGGACTAGCTTCAAGACTGTCAATAGAATGACAGTCATCATGTAAAAACATGGCTCCGGAAAAATCTTCCACCGAATGCCGCCCCCGCGGACGGCCGCAACTGCGCAGCGACGAGGAGACGAAACAGATCGTCTTCGACGCCGCGCGGCACGCCTTCGCCGTCGACGGCTACGCCGCGACCAGTACCGAAGAGCTGGCACGCCGCGCCGGCATCTCGACCAAGACGCTCTATCGCCTGTTTCCGGGCAAGGCCGCGCTGTTCGAGGCGATGTGCGCCGACCGGCTCGAGCGGCTGCTCTCCGCGGTCGATCTGCAAGGAAGCGACGACGTCGACATCGAGACGGGCTTGCGCGCCGCGCTGCTGGCCTGCGCCGATCTCGCGCTCGATCCGGAGGTCGTGGCGTTGCAGCGCATGGTGCTGCAGGAATCCGCCGCGTTCCCCGAGCTCGCCGCCAACTTCTACAACAACGGCATTTCCCGAACCGTCAGGACGCTCGCGGGCTGGCTGCGCGTCCAGGTCAAGCGCAAGCGCATCGTCATCGACGATGCGGAGGAAGTTGCCGGCATGCTGATCGGCATGGTCGCATCGGCGCCGCAGCGCGCGGCGATCTATGGCGGCATGCCCTTGCCGTCGCGCAAGCAGATCGAGCGGCGCGTGCGGCGCTGCGCGGTCCTGTTCCTGGACGGCTGTCGCGGCGCGTCGGCCCGGCAGCCCCTTTGACAATCCGCTCCGCCTCGTCTATCTATTTCGCATGCGAAATAATGTGGCCGCGGCGCGACATCACCGGCTGATCTACCTGTTGAACGTCGCGCAGCGGCGATTGCAGCGCTGGATGGCGACCCGGCCGGACAACGATGTGACGCCGGCGCAGGCCGGGCTGCTGTTCATCCTGGGCAAGCAGGACGGCGTCCTGATGGGCGAGGCGGGCATTGCGCTCGATCTCGGCCCGGCCGGCATTTCCGGCCTGGTCGATCGCACGGCGGCGGCAAAGCTGGTCGAGCGGCGGGCCGACCGCGAAGATGGGCGCGCCTGGCGCATCTGGCTGACGCCGAAGGGCCGCACCGCGCTGGCGCAGGCGAAAGCGGGGGCCGCCGAAGTCAATGCGGCGCTGACGGAGGGATTTACCAGCGCGGAAATCGACATCGTCGCGCGCTGGCTGACGAGCATTCAGGACAAGTTTCCAAAGGACAAGTTTCCAAGAGATCCAGAGGAATAACAGGAGAGACCCATGACCGAGCATGTCCGGATCGAGAACAACGCTGGAATTCTCACCCTCACGCTGGCGCGCCCCGACAAGAAGAACGCGCTGACGGATGCGATGTACGGCAAGCTCGCGGATAGCATCGAATCCGCGGAATCCGATGCGGCCGTCCGCGTGATCCTGATCCGCGGCGAGGGTGACATGTTCACCGCCGGCAACGACGTCGGTGAGTTCGCAGCCGTCGCCTCCGGCAAATCCGAGGGCAACCGCAACGTCGTGCGTTTCATCCAGTCCCTGGCGCGCTGCACCCGGCCGCTGGTTGCGGCGGTCCAGGGCCGCGCCGTCGGCGTCGGCACCACGATGCTGCTGCATTGCGACCTCGTCGTGCTCGCCGACAATGCGCAATTGTCGACGCCCTTCGTCAGCCTCGCGCTGGTCCCGGAAGCCGCTTCCAGCCTGCTGATGCCGGCGCGCATCGGTTACGCCCGCGCCTACGAGATGTTCGCGCTGGGCGAGACCGTTCCGGCCAAGGCCGCGCTGGAATGGGGCATTGCCAACCGGGTGGTGCCGCTCGACAAGCTCGATGCCGAGGCGCTCGCGCTGGCGCAGCGTCTTGCCCGCCAGCCGGCCGGCGCGCTCACCGCGACCAAGCGGCTGATGCGCAATGGCGAGGCCTTGGTCGCGCAGATGAACGCGGAAGGCGAGCAGTTCGCGCAGCGCCTGCGCACCGCCGAGGCGCGCGAGGCCTTCACCGCGTTTGCGGAACGCCGTCCGCCCGATTTCACCAAGGTCGCCTGAGGGCCGTGCTCGGTCCCACGGTCCGGCCGATCGGGAGTTGTAGGCAATTTGACTAAAACCTTAACGAAACATTGGCAGGTCGCGATGCAAGGTGCCCACTCGTGAAGAGTGGGCCCCTGACTCATGGCAATGTTTAAGAAATCGGTAAGCACGCTGCTTCTGGCGTTGATGGCCCTGCTGGCCGCCGGCGTGCTGGCCAGCACGGCGATTCAGATGGTCGGGGCCTTCGGCCGCCATAGCGACAGTCTCGAGACCGCGCGGCTTGCCGCCGCTGACAAGGCGATCTTCCAGGGCGTGCTGTCGCTGCGCAGCAATCGCGGCGACGCCCAGAGCGCGCTGCTCGGCGAGGAGGATCCGCGTGCGAAGCTCGGCGAAGCCGAGAAGGCCGAGCAGGGTGGCTATGAGGCCATCACCGCGGCGCTCGCCACCGTCGATTTCGCCCGCCGCGACGAGCTCGCCAGCACGTTGAAGCAGCGCTGGGACGAGGCCGCGCCGAAATTCCAGCTGTTCTACGACGAGGCCAAGCTGCCGCGTGCCGAGCGCAAGATGGAGCGGACCAATTCCTGGTACGATGCCGTCACCAAGGTCATCGACACGGCGAACCTCGCCTCCACCGCGGTGTCAAACCGCGCCTGGATGAACGATCCCTACATCGCTCGCATGATTCAGGTCCGCCGCTTCGCCTGGCAGGTGCGTGACCGTTATGGGGTCCATTGTTCGTCGCTTCGCTCGAACATCAACAGCAGCAAGCCGCTCGACGACGTTCAGAAGCGGTCGGTGGCGCAATGGGATGGCACGATCGCCTCCGGCTGGGCGGGCATGGCCGAGTTGCTGGCTGCGCCCGACGTGACGGCGGAGCTGGTTACGGCAGCGTCGGACGCGAAGGCCAAGACCGATGGCGTCCTGAAGCAGATCGGCGAGCTGACCAGGAATCTCGACGGCAGCGGCAAGCCCGCGATGCCCGCCTCGGAGTGGAACACGCTGTGCCAGTCGCCGTTCCCGCTCATCGTCGCGGTCGCGACCAAGGCGCTGGATCAATCGATCGCGCGGGCCGAGACGGTGCAGGCGAAGGCTCTGACCAACCTCATCGTGCAGTCGCTGGCGTTCATGCTGGCGCTCGCCGTGACCCTGGCCGGCGTGTATGTGATTCGCAACCGCCTGATGCGCCCGGTGCGCGCTCTGCTCGACGCCATCGCGCGGATCGGCGCGCGCGACTACGCGACGCCGGTGCCGCAGTCGAAATATCCCGACGAGTTCGGCACCATGGCCGCCGCGCTCGAAAGCCTGCGCGAAAGTGCGGCGACCGCGGAGCGTCTGGGCCAGGAACGCGAATCGCAGCAGGCGTTGCAGCTCGCCCGCTCCGGCTCCGTCGATGCCGCATGCCGCAGTTTCGACGACACCGTGCAGGCCGTCATCCACAGCGTTGCGGCGTCGGCGCGGGAACTCGATGCCACCGCGACCGATGTGCGCTCGCTGGTCTCGGAATCGAGCAGCCAGACCGCGGCGGTGTCCTCTTCCGCCGAGCAGGCCACCAACAATCTCGAGACCATCGCGGCCGCGACCGAGGAGCTCTCCGCGTCCGTCGGCGAGATCTCCGCGCAGGTGCAGGCCAGCGCGCGTGAGGCGCGCGAAGCCGTGGCGCAGGCCGAGCAGACCAACGCGACGGTCGAGATCCTCGACCAGACCGCGAGCCGAATCGGCGAGGTCGTGAAGATGATCCACGCGATCGCCGGCCAGACCAACCTTTTGGCGCTGAACGCCACCATCGAGGCCGCGCGCGCCGGCGAGGCGGRCCGCGGCTTTGCCGTGGTCGCCGGCGAGGTCAAGAACCTCGCCGCACAGACCGCCACCGCAACGGAAGAGATCTCGCGCCAGGTCGAGGAGATCCAGGGCGCCACGGGCCAGGCCGTCGCGGCCATCCGGTCGATCGGCGGTGCCATCGGCGGCATCGACGAGAAGATGACGGCGATTGCGGCAGCGGTCGAGGAGCAGCGCGCGGCCACCACCGAGATCTCGCGCAATTTCCAGCAGGCCGCGCAGGGAACCCGCGAGGTCACCGACACCATCGGCAGCGTCGCGAGGCTCAACCAGGAGACCGGCAACGCCGGCACGGTGCTGTTCGAATCCGTGAAGAAGATGTCGGCCGACGCCGATCGTCTCCGCGTCGCGGTCGAAGGTTTTCTGGGCGCGGTGAAGACGGCATAATCTCGACATTTTCTCCATCCCAACGTCGCGCGATCGGCATTGCCGCCGATCCGCGCGGCGGGTACATCTGTGACGCTGCGCCACGCGCGCGCCGCAGACGTAAGACACATCAGGGATGGAGAGTTCGATGCCGGTCACGCCACAAACCAAGGTCCAGCGCCCCTATCGCGGCGTGTTCCCGGTCGTGCCCACCATTTTCGACGAGCGCGGCGAGCTCGATCTCGACGGCCAGCGCCGCTGCGTCGATTTCATGATCGACGCCGGCTCGCATGGCCTGTGCATTCTCGCCAATTTCTCCGAGCAGTTCGTGCTGACCGATGCCGAGCGCGAGACCGTGATGCATGCCGTGCTCGAGCATGTCGCCGGCCGCCTTCCCGTCATCGTCACCACGACGCATTTCAGCTCGGCCGTCTGCGCCGCGCGCAGCAAGCAGGCCGAAGCAGCAGGGGCCGCCATGGTCATGGTCATGCCGCCCTATCACGGCGCGACCTTCCGCGTGCCCGAGAAGGGCATCGTCGAATTCTTCCGTGTGCTCTCGGGCGCGATCACTATTCCGATCATGATCCAGGATGCGCCGGTGGCGGGCACGCCGCTGTCGGTCGAGCTGCTCGCGCGGCTGTCGCGGGAGTTTTCGAACGTCCGCTACTTCAAGATCGAGGTGCCCGGCGCCGCCGCAAAGCTCCGGAGCCTGATCGAGGCGGGCGGCAAGGACATCGAGGGTCCCTGGGACGGTGAAGAGGCGATCACGCTGATGGCCGATCTCGATGCCGGCGCGACCGGCGCCATGACCGGCGGCGGCTATCCCGATGGCATCCGTCAGATCATCGACCCCTATTTCGCCGGCAAGCGCGAGGAGGCGAAAGCCGCCTACGAGCGCTGGCTGCCGCTGATCAACTACGAGAACCGGCAATGTGGCCTGATCGCCTGCAAGGTCATGATGCAGGCCGGCGGCGTGATCAAGTCGGACGCCGTGCGCCATCCGCTCCAGCCACTGCATCCGGCGACGCGGGCGGGGCTGCTGGAACTGGCGAAGGAGCGTGATGCATTGGCGCTGCGGTGGGGGAAGTAGCGCTGCTGTCGTCCCGATGATCCCCGCTGTCGTCCCGGACAAGCGCGCCCCAAGCGCGCGCAGATCCGGGATCCATAACCACAGGATCGAGTTTGGCGAAGACTCGGAGTTGTCAGCCTGCTCCATAACCCCTCCCTGGGGTTATGGGTCCTGGCCTTCGCCAGGACGACACTGAGGCTTGGGCCGCGCGCCCTGGCCTCATCCCGCCAGCTTCCATCCGCCTGAAGGCGTCGAATTAACGCGGTTCCGGCGGTTTCCCGCAGCCCGGCGATGGCATATTGTACGCTCGCCAATCGGGCCCGCGGAGCATCTCAAGACATCGCGTAACAGCTCTTTATTATGCCGCTATCCCGAGCCAGGTTGGAGCGAGCCGACGAAACAGGGAGGCAGTGCCATGACGATCAGGCCGGATCCCACCTTTCACGCATCGCCCAAGCTTGCGATGGAAGCACCAGCGGAGAACTTTGCCTACACGTTGCTGCTCAGTCCGGATTTCTCAAAACCGGATGCTCTCGCGGTCATCGACGTCAAGCCGGGATCGCCGACCTACAGCAAAATCGTCCACACCGTGACGATGCCCAACAAGGGCGATGAGTTTCATCACTTCGGCTGGAATGCCTGCTCCTCCGCCTTGTCGCCGCTCGCTGGACACGCCTTCATCGAGCGACGCTATCTCATCATCCCCGGGATACGCTCGTCGCGGATCTACATCATCGACACCAAGCCCGATCCGACCCAGGCCAAAATCCACAAGATCATCGAGCCCGAGGAAATCTTCAAGAAGACCGGCTACTCGCGGCCGCATACCATCCATTGCGGGCCGGACGGCATCTATGTGAGCACGCTGGGCGGCGGCGGCAAGGACGGCACCAACGGGCCTCCGGGCGTCTTCATCRTGGATTGCGAGACGTTTGAGGTCCTTGGACGATGGGAGATCGACCGCGGTCCGCAGACGCTGCACTATGATTTCTGGTGGAACCTGCCGCGCGACTACATGGTGACGAGCGAGTGGGCGTTGCCGCCGCAGTTCGAGAACGGGATCGTCCCGGAGGATCTGCTGTCGAACAAATACGGCCATCGTCTCCACTTCTGGGATCTCCACGCCCGTCGCAACGTGCAGACCATCGACCTCGGCGCCAATCATCAGATGGCGCTGGAGGTACGGCCGGCGCACGATCCGGTTCGCGAATACGGCTTCGTCGGCGTTGTGGTCGACACCACGAATCTCGAAGCGTCGATCTGGACCTGGTGGCGCGAAGGCGGAAAATTCCATGCCGAGAAGACGGCGACGATCCCGCCCGAACCCGCGCCAAAGGAGCAGCTCCCGCCGCTGCTCCAGGGCTTTGGCGCCGTGCCGCCGCTGGTGACCGACATCGACCTGTCGATGGATGATCGTTTTCTCTATGTCTCGTGCTGGGGCACGGGTGAAATGCGCCAGTACGACGTGAGTGATCCGCGCAAGCCGAAGCTTGCGGGCTCGGTTCACATCGGCGGCATCGCGCGCCGCACCCCCCATCCGAACGGCAAGGCATTTGCGGCCGGCCCGCAGATGGTCGAGATCAGCCGCGACGGCAGGCGGGTGTATTGGACCAATTCGCTCTATTCCACCTGGGATGACCAGTTCTATCCCGACGGCGTTCCCGGTGCGGAAGTCATGGCCAATGTCGGTCGCAATGGCGGCCTCGAGCTCGACAAGAACTACTTCGTGAGCTTCCCCGACGGATATCGTGCGCACCAGATCAGGCTGGAGGGCGGCGATTGTTCGACGGACTCCTTTTGCTACCCGTCGGCCTAGATTGGGCGCACGCGAGCCTCGGCTGGCTGTGGCTCGCCCTTGTTGCGAGCGGTCTCTATCACGGGGTCAATCCGGGAATGGGCTGGCCGCTCGCCGTTTCGGCCGGGCTCATGGACAAGAGCCCGCGCGCACTTTTCCGTGCGTTGTGGGCGCTGGCGGCCGGACATCTGCTGGCAACACTTCTCGTGCTGCTGCCATTCGCGTTCCTGCTCGTGCTGGCCGAGTGGCAGCGTTCGATCCAGCTCTGCGCGAGCCTCCTCGTCATCGGCTTCGGCGTCTATCGGCTGGTCGAGCGGCGCCATCCGCGCGCGCTGGCACGAATTCCGCCAACCCAATTGGCGCTCTGGTCATTTGCCGTTGCCATTGCTCACGGCGCCGCCTTGATGCTCGTGCCGATCTATCTCGGGCTCTGCCAGGCCTTCGAACTTGATGCCAGCCATGAGGCGGCGGGCGCGCTGATGAAGGCAAGCCTCGGGATGGCGGTGCTGGTGTCCTTGGTGCACGTTGCCGCCATGATCGGCGCCGGCGGATGTCTGGCGTGGCTGGTCTACCGCCATCTGGGATTGAGGTTCGTCTCGCGAAGCTGGTTCAACCTGGACGCAATCTGGGCGACCAGCCTCATTCTGGTGGGCGTCGTGGCGCTCGCCTTCAATCTCGCGAGCTGGCACTGACGCCTACCGCGTCAAAGCCCACTCACCGATGATGCGGAAGCGCGCCTTGGTCTCGTCCTGCTTGAACAGCGCGAGGCGATCGATCGCGAGCGTATCAAGACCGAGCGTGGCAAACCTTCCCCGCAGCATGTCCAGAATCGGCCGGCGCCGTTCCGCATCGAGCCGGCCGGTCAGCGTCATGTGGAAGCGGAATTCCTCCATGACGTAGGGATAGCCCCAGCGATCGAGATAGTCGCGCTGCCGTTCGCTGAGCTTCTCGGGCTTGCGCCGCACACGGTCTTCCGCGCTCAGCGGCGCGCGGAAAGCATCGAAATCGCGAGCGCAATCGGCCGCGAGCTGCTGGAGTTCGTCGACCGGCTCGGCCGGAATGACCGCGATGAAGCCGCTGATGGAATCGACGACCGGGCGGATCACCGGAATGGCGCGCGGCCTGCCGGCGAATGTCGCGCAAGCCGCAACAAGTCCGGCCTCGCTCCTGCCTGGCGCCAGCGCCATCGGCGCCTTCAGCGTGGCGTGAAAGCCGTATTTGCGGGGATCGGCGGTGACGTCGCGCCAGTCCGGAGCCGTGCGCAGCGCCTCGTCCGGGAATGGCAGCTCGCGGCCGGTGTGCGCGTCATAGCCGAGCAGTTCGGCGCCGAAGCGCGAGACGGCGCTGTCGGCGCCGGCGGCATGGTAGATCGCGTAGCGGGGAAAATCAGTCATTGACCGAGCATAACCGGTTTAGGCCGCGACGACAGCCTCGCGCGGCGTCGCCGCCGCGCTGAGCAGCCGTGTCGCATCGGTCAAGTGCACGAGCTTTCCGGCTGCGATCACCGCGACGAGACGCGGCCGCAGCGGCACGCTGTCGTCGACCAGCAGAATGTCGGCGCGGCGTCCTTGCGCCAGCACGCCGCGATCGGCGAGACCGGTTGCGTGCGCTGGTCCGGCGGAGACCAGATTCCAGGCCTCCGTCAGCGGCAGCACGCCGTCGGCTGCGAGCCGGAACGCGGCGAGCAGCGGCGCGGGATAATAATAGTCCGACGCCAGCACCGAGCAGAGCCCCTTGGCGATCATGTCGGACGCCCTGGTCCAGCCGGTGTGGCTGCCGCCGCGCACCACGTTCGGCGCGCCGTAGACGATGGCATCGCCGGCGGCCGCGGCGTCGCGCGCCGTTTCCTCGTTGATCGGAAATTCGGCGAGCGTCACGCCCATGGCACGAAAGCCCTGCCGCATCGCCGGCGTCGCATCGTCATGCGAGAGCATGCGCACCTCGGCCGCGCGGGCAACCGCGGCGAGCCGGGTGATCGACGCCGGAACGTCGGCGGCGCGCGACACGATATGCGCGACGAGCCCGTCGAAATCCTCGCTCGACAGCCCGGTGCGCTCCACCATGCGGTTGCGCTTGCGCGGATTGGAGATGTCGGCAACGACCCCGTCCATGTGGTCGTTGAAGGCGAACAGGTCGACGCGACCCTCGGTGAGCCACCGGCCGATCTCGTCTTCGGCGTCGAGATTGTAGGTCTCGTGCCGCAGGTGGAAACGGGTATCGGCGGCGAAGTGCGGGCGCTGCCGTTCGATCGCCTCCAGCAGGCGCCGCGCATTGTCGCCGCTGCGCAGGCCCGGCTCCCACGACCAGGTCGTGGCGTGGAACACCGTGGTGATGCCGTTGCCGATGACCTGGCGGTCGGTGTCGGCGAGCGCGACGTCGATCGGAAAATCGACGCCGGCGCGCGGCATCATCTGCCGCTCGAACGCGTCGCCGTGCAGATCGACGATGCCGGGCAGCACCAGCAGGTCGCGCGCGTCGATCGCGACCCGCGCACGGCCGCGGCCGCCACCAAGCTCCGCGATGTCCTGCCCGGAGACGGCGAGCGAGGCTTCAACGATCTTCGAGCCGATCAGGGCCCGGCCACCTTCGAGAAAGATATCTGTCACGCGATCGCGCTTCGTTTGCTGGCAGGGGAGTAAGCCCGTGCTTCGTATGTCGAGAGGAAATCTTCAATCCCGAGCTTGCGGAAATCGGGCAGGGCTTCACGCAATTTGTCGTGATCCCAGTCCCACCAGGCCAGCCGTCCGGCGATCTCTTCCGAGAACCGCCGCCGGACGATCCGCGCCGGATTGCCCGCAACGATGGTGTAGGCCGGCACGTCCTTGGTGACGATGGCGCCGGCCGCGATCACGGCGCCGGTGCCGATGTTGCGGCCCGGCAGCACGATCGCGCCATGGCCGATCCAGACGTCATGGCCGATATGGACGTGATGCTGGCGTCGCCAGTCGAAGAACTCGGTATCGTCGCTCTCGCCCGGGAAGTAGGCGCTGGAGCGATAGGTGAAATGCGCCTGCGTGGCGCGCTGCATCGGATGATTGCCGGGATTGATACGGGTCATCGCCGCGATCGAGCAGAATCTCCCGATGGTCGTGTAGGTGATCTGCGCGTCGTTCACCACATAGGAATAATCGCCCATCGTCACTTCGTGCAGGATCGTGCGCGCGCCAACCTCGGTATAGGTGCCGAGCTTCGTTTCGTGCAGCTTCGCCGAGGGATCGATGGTCGGTTGGACCGAAAGCGCTTTGGCGACCATGTTGCATCCGAAAGTTTGGGGACGGCGTTCCTCTTCGAGTGGCTTGATGACAATGTCATGACGCCGCGATGACAGGGGATGAGGTGTGTAGGATCGCCGCACCGCAGCGCGCGTGTCACACAAGTGTCAAGCGCCGGCGTTAGCGGTGGGTCCCAGCTACTCTGGAGCCCTGCATGCTGGTGGTTGAAGGTCTGACGTGCCGCTTCGGCGCAAAAGCCGCGGTGGACGACGCTTCGTTTCAAATCTCCCCCGGCGGTTTCGTCGGTGTGATCGGGCGCTCCGGCGCCGGCAAGTCGACCATGCTGCGCATGATCAATCGCCTCGCGACGCCGACGCAGGGCCGCATCCTGTTCGACGGCCTCGACGTCACCGCGCTGCGCGGCAAGGAATTGCGGCAGTGGCGCGCCCGCTCGGCGATGATCTTTCAGCAATTCAACCTGGTCGGCCGGCTCGACGTGCTGACCAACGTCCTGATGGGCCGTCTCGCGACCATGCCGGCCTGGCGCTCGCTGACGCAGACCTGGCCCGAGCACGACAAGGCGCTGGCGATGTCCGCGCTGGAGCAGTTCGATATCGCCTCGCTCGCGGCCCAGCGCGCCGACCAGCTCTCCGGCGGCCAGCAGCAGCGCGTTGCCATCGCCCGCGCCCTGGTCCAGCAGCCCGACATCATCCTCGCCGACGAGCCGATCGCCTCGCTCGATCCGCGCAACACCAAGATCGTGATGGATGCGCTGCTGCGCATCAACAAGCACTTCGGCATCACCGTGCTCTGCAACCTGCATTCGCTCGATCTGGCGCGCAGCTATTGCGACCGCCTGATCGGCATGGCGCAGGGCCGCGTGGTGTTCGACGGCGCGCCGGCTGCGCTGACCGATCACGTTGCGCGCGAGCTTTACGACCTCGAAGCCGCCGACGTCATGGGCGGTACGCCTGCAGCGGCGCCCGAGGCCATTCCGGCGCTTGGAACGGCGGCCGCCGCCTGAGCGGCGCCGCACCTGTAGTTGCCATTTTTGCGTCAACCGACCCAACCTATGAAGAGGGTATCATGATCACTCGCAGATTAGTCCTTGCCGGCGCCGCCGCGCTCGCGTTCACCGCTTCCGCCTCCGCAGACGACTGGAAAGCCAAATATCCTGAGCTGACCTTCGCGGTCGTCCCGGCCGAGAACGCCTCGGGCGTCACCGAACGCTGGGCGCCGTTCATGAGCTATCTCTCCAAGGAACTGGGCGTGAAGGTCACGCTGCGCATTGCCAACGACTACGCCGCGGTCATCGAAGGCCAGCGTGCTGGCAACATTCATATCGCGAGCTACGGCTCGGCTTCGTTCGCCCGCGCCCGCCTGACCGGCGTCAAGACCGACGCTTTCGCCAACGACATCAACGCCGACGGCTCGACCGGCTACTATTCGGTGTTCTTCGTCAAGGCGAGCAGTGCCTACAAGAAGGTCGACGACCTCAAGGGCAAGAACCTTGGCCTCGTCGATCCGAACTCGACGTCGGGCAACAACGTGCCGCGCTTCGAGCTCGACAAGATGGGCATCCCGGATGCCGACACCTATTTCAGCAAGGTCGTCTTCACCGGCAGTCACGAGAACGCGATGCTGGCGCTGGCGCAGGGCACGGTCGACGTCGCCGCCAACCAGTGGACCACCGACGACGATTCGACGCTGGCGCAGATGCTGACCAAGGGCATGCTGAAGAATGCCGACGGCTCGGCGATGAAGAAGGACGACTTCCGCATCATCCACAAGTCGGCGCCGATCATCAACGGCCCCTATGCCTACAACTCCGACCTGCCGGATGACGCCAAGGCGGCCATCGCCAAGGCCTTCTTCGACGCGCCGGCGAAGGACAAGGCGGCGTTCGATCGCCTCCAGGACGGCCAGAAGAAGGGTTTTAATCACGCCACCACCAAGGACTGGGATGGCACGATCGAGCTGATCAAGTTCGTCGATGCATTGCGCAAGAAGAAGGCGTCCTGAGCTTTTGGGACGAGCTACTCGAGCCGGGTCCCTGGACCCGGCTCTTTCTCTTTTGATCGACCACCTGCCTTGACCCCATGACCGTCGCGGTTTCGATTCTCCCCGAGCAGCAGCTGGCTGCGCTGAACGCCGCCTATGGCCAGGCGGTCGCGCGCAGGCGGCTCCGTCTTCTGCTCGGAGCTGTGGTGTTCGCCGCCGCGCTGCTTCTCGCCGCAGTCGGCGCGGAAGTGAATCTGCGCACGCTCTTCAACCATTTCGGCAATTTCCTCAGCTATTTCGACCGCATCTTCACGCTCGACAGCGGCCAGCGGGTCTGGACCGATGTCGGCGAGTGGCTGTGGGGCTGGCGCAAATGGCTGAAGATGCTGGGCGAGACGCTGCTGATCTCCTATGTCGGCACGCTGATCGGCGCGACCTTCGCCTTCGCCCTGAATTTTTTCGCGGCCGAGAATACCTCGCCGTCGTCCTGGCTGCGCTTCGTGGTGCGCCGCCTGCTCGAGTTCGCCCGCACCGTCCCCGGCATCGTCTTTGCGCTGATCTTCGTCATCGCCTTCGGGCTCGGGCCGATGGCCGGTGTGCTCGCGATCGCCATCCACTCCACCGGCGCGCTCGGAAAGCTGTTCTCGGAGATCGTCGAGAATGCCGACATGAAGCCGGTCGAGGGCATCCGCTCGACCGGGGCGAGCTGGCTGTCCTGCATGCGTTTCGCGGTCGTGCCGCAGGTGACGGCGGGCTACGCCAGCTACGCGCTGCTGCGCTTCGAGATCAACGTCCGCGAGGCCTCGGTGATGGGTTTCGTCGGTGCCGGCGGCATCGGCCAGGAGCTCGTCGTCGCCATCCGCAAGTTCTATTACTCCGACGTCAGCGCGATCCTGCTCACCATCATCATCACCGTCTTCGTCATCGACATCAGCACCGGCTGGCTGCGTGGCCGCCTGTTCGGCAAGGAGGCGCGGACGTGACGAAGCCGCAGGAACTCGATACCGCGCAGCTTCGCGCGCGCTATCCCGATGTGTTCGAGCGGCCGGCCTCGGCGCGGCTCGCGACGCCGGCGATGATCGTCGCGGCGTTCGCGATCCTGGTGTATGGCCTGGTCGACCTCGACTTCTCGCCGTCGCGCTTCTTTGCCGGCCTCAGCCAGCTCGGCTGGATCAGCCTGATGATGATCCCGCCGGATCCCGGCTCGTCGCTGCCGATCTATCTGAAGGCGCTCGGCGAGACGCTGTCGATCGCGCTGCTCGGCACCACGCTCGCCGCTCTGTTCGCGCTTCCGGTCAGCCTGTTTGCCGCGCGCAACATCATACCCTCGCCGATCCTGCGTTTTCCCGTGCGGCGGTTCCTGGATTCGATCCGTGGCGTCGATACGCTGATCTGGGCGCTCGTCTGGATCAACGTCGTGGGGCTCGGCCCCTTCGCCGGCGTGCTTGCGATTGCGGTATCGGATTTCGGCGCCTTCGGAAAACTGTTCTCGGAGGCGATCGAAGGCGCCGACCAGAAGCAGGTCGAGGGCATCCGCGCCTCCGGCGGCAGCCCGCTGCACGAGATCCGCTTCGGCCTGTTGCCGCAGGTACTGCCCGTCATCGCCGGCCAGGTGCTCTACTTCATTGAATCGAACACCCGCTCGGCCACCATCATCGGCATCGTCGGCGCCGGCGGCATCGGCCTCCAGCTCGCCGAGCAGATCCGCGTGCTGGAATGGCAAAAGGTGTCGTTCCTGATCCTGATGATCCTGGTCGCGGTCGCCGCGATCGATTTCATCTCGGGCAAGCTGCGGTTTGCGATCATTGGCCGGCGGGCTGTCGCCTGATCACCGATCTCGTAGGGTGGGCAAAGCGAAGCGTGCCCACCACTGCTGTTTAGATATCGCGGCGAGATGGTGGGCACGGCGCAAGTGCGCCTTTGCCCACCCTACGAGCCCTGCGTGGTCGCTCGCTCAGCCGTTCTCCACCAGAAACTCCACGCGCTCCGCGGCGAAGCGCGAGTGCTTGGTCACCAGCGGCTTGCCGTCCAGGTCGAGATCGGTCGCGTCGACCACCAGGATCGGCCGTCCCAGCGGCAGATCGAGCCGCGCGGCGTCGGTCGCATCGACGATGCCGGCGGTGATCCGGGTTGCGCCGCGGCGGTAGTCGCGGATGCCATAATGCTCCAGCATCTTCGTCATCGAGCGCGTCGCGGCGAATACAGTTCCTGCGCTTGGAAACAGTTCCGCTGACAGCCAGGTGGTGGAGACACAGATCGGGGTGCGGTCGGCGAGACGGATTGCCTCGATCCGCACCAGCGGTGCACCGATCTTCAGGCCGAGCTCTCGCGCCAGCTCGCGGGTCGCGACGTCGTCGGAGGCCTCGATCAACTGGCCGCGCGGTTCGCGGCCGCCGGCGCCGACGATCTCGGAGAAACGCGTGCGCGAGCGCAGCGGATAGGCGAGGCGCTGTGCCTCGACATAGGTTCCGCTGCCGCGCTCGGCCCGCACCAGGCCGCGCTCCGCAAGGGCAGCGAGTGCGCGCCGCACGGTGTGGCGGTTCACGCGATAGGTTTCCGCGATCTCCACCTCGCCAGGCAGCTTGTCGCCGGCGGCAAAGCGGCCGTCGGCGATGCCGCGCTCGATGCCGTCGGCGACCAGGCGCCACAGCGCGACGCCTGAAGAGGCGGTGTCCTGCATGCTCATATCGCTGGTCAGCCTAGCCCAGAAATCACACGTTTGTCACGAAACAGTCATGGCGCTTCCGTATCAAGTTGTCTATTATCATAGACAACTTGAATTCGGCAAGTTCTGTAGAAAAGTTCGGTGAAAGCGGTGACCCAGAACAACAACCAGCAAGCGCAGCGCAAGGCCGCGATGGCCGTGCTGGCGCATGCGGAGGCGGGCGAGATCGCCGCTCGCCTCCGCACTCTCGCTCTGCCCGGCCATCAGGATCTGCGCGCGCCGGAAAACGGCCTCGTCATGCTGCGCGGCAGGGTCGGCGGCGACGGCGCGCCGTTCAATCTGGGCGAGGCGACGGTGTCGCGCGCCGCCGTGCGGCTTGCGAGCGGCGAGGTCGGCTTCGGCTACACGCTCGGGCGCGACGGCGAGAAGGCGCGGCTGATCGCGCTGTGCGACGCGCTGGCGCAGTCGCGGGATTTCGGCGGGCTGGTGGAGCGCGACGTTATCGCGCCGTTGCGCGAGCAGCTTATGCTGCGCCGGAACCAGGCGGCGGCCGAGACCGCCGCGACGAAGGTTGATTTCTACACCATGGTGCGCGGTGAGGGTTGAGGCCATGACCACGATTGCGGAACTGCCGCCCGGATTCGTCGACAAGGTGCTGTCGGCGCAATCGACCTTTCGCTCGGTCATGGACGCGATGGCGCGGCCGGGCTCGGTCCAGCGCATCGTCCCGATGGCGGGAACCCCTGATACGATGATGCGCGGCACGGCCGCGATCGCGCTGACGCTGTTCGATCACGATACGCCGCTCTGGCTCGACGCGCGGATGTCGGAAAACACCGACGTGGTGAAGTGGCTGAAATTCCACACCGGCGCGCCGGTCATCCAGGACTCCTCGATCGCGAGCTTCGCGCTGATCAGCGACGGCGCCGCGCTGCCGGCGTTCGAGCGCTTCGCGCTCGGCACTAGCGAATATCCGGACCGTTCGACCACGGTGATCATTCAGGTCGAGAGCCTGGACGCAGGCCGCAGCTTCGAGCTGCGCGGCCCCGGCATCGACGGCGTCGCGACGCTCCAGGCCTCGATCAAGCCTTTCGACCTGTTCGAGCGTCTGCGCATCAACGAGGCGCTGTTTCCGCGCGGCATCGATCTGGTGCTGGTCGCGGATGACGCCGTGGTCGCGATCCCCCGCACCACGCGCGTCGTGAGCAAGGGAAGCTAGCCACATGTATGTCGCAGTCAAAGGCGGCGAACGCGCCATCGAGAACGCTCATCGCCTGCTGGCGCATGCGCGGCGCGGCGATCAAAGCGTTCCGGAAGTCTCGCTCGACCAGATTTCGGAGCAGCTTGGCCTCGCGGTCGATCGTGTCATGAGCGAGGGCTCGCTCTATGATCGCGAGCTCGCGGCGCTCGCGATCAAGCAGGCGCGCGGCGACCTGATCGAGGCGATCTTCCTGGTTCGCGCCTTCCGCGCCACGCTGCCGCGCTTCGGCGCGAGCGAGCCGGTCGACACCGGCGCGATGCGGGTGCGGCGGCGGGTGTCCTCGACCTTCAAGGACATTCCCGGCGGCCAGATCCTCGGGCCGACCTTCGACTATACCCATCGCCTGCTAGATCCGACGCTCGCCGAAGGCTTTGTGCCCGAGCAGCCGGCTACGGCAGAGGCTTCGACAGCGCCGACGCCGCGCGTGACCGACATTCTGGGGCGTGACGGACTGATCGAATCCTCGCCGCAAGCCGAGGACGGCGCCAGCGTCGGCGATCTCACCCGCGAGCCGCTGAATTTCCCGGCCGACCGCGACCTGCGCCTGCAGAATCTCGCGCGCGGTGACGAAGGGTTCTTGCTGGCGATGGGCTACTCCACCCAGCGCGGCTACGGCCGCAACCACCCTTTCGCCGGCGAGATTCGCTTCGGCGAGGTCGAGGTCGAATTCTTTGCGGAGGACGCAGGCTTCGCCGTGCCGCTCGGCGCGATCGAGCTCACCGAGTGCCAGATGGTCAACCAGTTCAAGGGGTCTGCGACGGAAGCGCCGTGCTTCACCCGGGGCTATGGCCTTGCCTTCGGCCAGAGCGAGCGCAAGACCATGTCGATGGCGCTGGTGGACCGTGCGCTGCGCGCCCGCGAATTGGGCGAGGAGGCCGTCGCGCCGGCGCAGGACGAGGAATTCGTGATGTCGCATTCCGACAATGTGCAGGCGACCGGCTTCGTCGAGCATCTGAAGCTGCCGCATTATGTCGACTTCCAGTCCGAGCTCGGCCTGTTGCGCAAGCTGCGTCAGGAGTTTGCCGAGGCCAATGCGCCCGATGCCATGAAGGAGGCCGCGGAATGAACGCGCCCGCCTACAACTTCGCCTATCTCGACGAACAGACCAAGCGGATGATCCGCCGCGCGATCCTCAAGGCGATCGCGATTCCCGGCTATCAGGTGCCGTTCGCCAGCCGCGAAATGCCGATGCCCTATGGCTGGGGCACCGGCGGCGTGCAGGTCACCGCCGCGATCCTGGGGCCTGAGGACGTGCTGAAGGTGATCGACCAGGGGTCCGACGACACCACCAACGCGATCTCGATCCGGAAATTCTTCGCCAAGACCGCCGGCGTCGCCACGACGACGGCGACGGAACAGGCAACCGTGATCCAGACCCGTCACCGCATCCCGGAGACGGCGCTGAGCGACAACCAGGTGCTGGTCTACCAGGTGCCGATCCCGGAGCCGCTGCGTTTCCTCGAGCCGCGCGAGACCGAGACGCGGCGCATGCACGCGCTCGCCGAATACGGCCTGATGCATGTCAAGCTCTACGAGGACATCGCCCGCTTCGGCCATATCGCGACGGCCTACGCCTATCCGGTGAAGGTCAACGCGCGCTATGTGATGGATCCGTCGCCGACGCCGAAATTCGACAATCCCAAGATGGACAATTGCCCGGCGCTGCAGCTGTTCGGCGCCGGCCGCGAGAAGCGCATCTATGCGATCCCGCCCTACACGCAGGTGGTGTCGCTCGATTTCGAGGATCATCCGTTCGAGCCCTATCGCTTCAACGCGCCGTGCGCGCTGTGCGGCACCGAGAATTCCTATCTCGACGAGATCGTCACCGACGACAAGGGCAGTCGCATGTTCGTCTGCTCGGACACCGACTATTGCGAGGGACGTCAGGCCGCCGGTCATCATGGCAGCCTGAGTGCTGCGCCGTACAAGGAGAAGGCGCAGGAGAAGTCAAATGGCTGATCGAGACATGCTCGAGACCGATGAGCCGCTGCTGGTCGCAAAATTCCTCAGCAAATCCTATGGCCGCATCGCGGCGTGCCGCGACGTGTCGTTCTCGCTTTTTCCCGGCGAGGTGCTGGCGATTGTCGGCGAATCCGGTTCGGGCAAGTCGACGCTGCTCCAGCTGCTGTCGGGCCAGCTCGCGGCCAGCGGCGGGCATGTGTCGTATCGGATGCGCGACGGCGTCACCCGCGATCTCGCCACGCTTGGCGAGGCCGAGCGGCGCTTCCTGTTCCGCACCGATTGGGGCTTTGTGCACCAGGATCCTGCGCAGGGCCTGCGCATGGCGGTCTCGGCCGGCGCCAATGTCGGCGAGCGGCTGATGGCGGTGGGCTGGAACCACTACGGCCGCATTCGCGACACCGCGTCCGACTGGCTCACCCGTGTCGAGATCGACGTCGCGCGGATCGACGATGCGCCGCGCACCTATTCCGGCGGCATGCGCCAGCGCCTCCAGATCGCGCGCAACCTCGTCACCGAACCGCGGCTGGTGTTCATGGACGAGCCGACCGGCGGTCTCGACGTCTCCGTGCAGGCGCGCCTGCTCGATCTCTTGCGCAACCTCGTTTCCGAATTGCATCTCGCCGTGGTCATCGTTACGCATGATCTCGCGGTCGCGCGGCTGCTGTCGCATCGCGTGATGGTGATGAAGGGCGGCCGCGTCATCGAGACCGGGCTCACCGACCAGGTGCTCGACGATCCCCGCGAGCCCTACACCCAGCTCCTCGTTTCCTCGATTTTGCCGCCATGAGTTTTCCGATGACCGCCATGATCGAAATCGCCGACGCGAAAAAGACCTTTACGATGCACCTGCAAGGCGGCATCGAGCTGCCTGTCGTCAGCGGCGTGACCTTCCACGTCGACCCGGGCGAATGCGTCGTGCTGTCCGGTCCGTCCGGCGCCGGCAAGTCGTCGATCCTGAAGATGATCTTCGGCAACTATCGCTGCGACTCCGGCCGCATCGGCATCCGCCATCGCGGCGCGCTGATCGATCTTGCCACCGCCGAGCCGCGGCAGGTGCTCAATGTCCGCCGCGCGACCATCGGCTATGTCAGCCAGTTTCTGCGCGCGGTGCCGCGGGTTGCGACCATCGACGTCGTGGCCGAGCCCCTGATCGCCGGCGGCATGAGCCGGGCCGACGCGCAGGCGCGCGCGGGCGGCCTGCTGCATCGCCTCAACATCCCCGAGCGGCTGTGGCAGCTTCCGCCTGCGACCTTTTCCGGCGGCGAGCAGCAGCGCGTCAACATCGCGCGCGGCTTCATCCCGGACCTGCCGATCCTGCTGCTCGACGAGCCGACCGCTTCGCTCGACGCCGCCAATCGCGCTGTGGTGGTCGAGCTGATCGGCGAGAAGAAACGCCAGGGCGTCGCCATGGTCGCGATCGTCCATGACGACGAGATCCGCCATCTGATCGCCGACCGCATCGTCGACGTCGCCAGCTTTGCCGCCGCGGCCTGAAGGAAGACAAGGACATGTACGCCAAGCCGAAGGACATTGTGATCGCCAACGCCAGGATCGTTCTGGCCGACCGGGTGATCGAGCAGGGCTGGCTCGCGCTTGCGGATGGACGCATTGCCGAGATCGGCGAGGGCAAAGCCCCCGCGGGCGCCGAGGATGCCGGCGGCGATCTGATCATGCCTGGCCTGATCGAACTCCATACCGATCATCTCGAAGCGCATTACGTGCCGCGGCCGAAAGTTTTCTGGAACCCGGTCGCCGCCGTCGTGTCCTACGACGGCCAGCTCGCGACCTCGGGCATCACCACGGTGTTCGACTCGCTCCGGGTCTGGCGCGAGGACGGCGCCGAGGAAGTCGACGGCCGCGCCGGCACGTTGGCCGCCGCGATCACGACCGCGCGGGACGCCGATCTGCTGCGCGCCGATCACTTTCTGCACCTGCGCTGCGAAATCCCGATGCCGAGCGTGGTCGAGGAGGCCAGGGAGCTGGTCGGCCGTCCCGACGTGCGGCTGATGTCGCTGATGGACCACACGCCCGGTCAGCGCCAGTTCCGCGACGAGGGCAAGCTGCGCGACTATTACCGCGGCAAGAATGGTGGCAAGACCGACGCCGAGCTCGACGAGCTGTTCGCACGGCGTTTCGAATACCAGAAGGCCTATGCCGCGACCAACATGCGCGAGATCGTCGCGCTCGCGCATGGGTACAAGATCCCGCTCGCGAGCCATGACGACACCACCGAGGAAAACGTTGCGGACGCCGTGCGTGACGGCGTCGCGGTGGCGGAGTTTCCGACCACGATCGAGGCTGCGCGCGGCCTGCATCAGGCCGGCATCGATATCCTGATGGGTGCGCCGAACGTGGTGCGCGGCGGCTCGCACTCCGGCAACATCGCCGCGGTCGATCTCGCGCGCGAAGGCCTGCTCGACATCCTGTCGTCCGACTACATCCCGTCGAGCCTCCTGATGGGCGCGCTGCAATTGCCCGAGCATGTGCCGACGATCGATCTGCCCTCGGCGGTCCGCACCGTGACCAAGGCCCCGGCCGACGCGGTGGGGCTCTCCGACCGCGGTGAGGTCGCGGTCGGCAAGCGTGCCGATCTGATCCGCGTGCACGTCGCGGGCAGCGTTCCCGTCGTTCGCAGCGTCTGGCGCGAAGGAGGCCGTGTCGCATGAGCGAGACCGCGACCATGGCGCCCGGGCAGGCGGGCGCGATCGGGCCCGGGCGGCTCGTGCTCGTGGTCGGTCCGAGCGGCGCCGGCAAGGATACGCTGCTGCGGCTCGCGCAGGCGGCTTGCGTCGACGATCACGACATCGTCTTCCCGCGCCGTGTCGTGACGCGCGAGTCCTCCGCCGACGAGGACAACATTGCAATGAGTCCCGCCGAATTCCACCGCGGACGCGATCACGGCGATTTCGCCGTGCACTGGGAGGCGCATGGGCATTCCTACGCGCTGCCGCTCGAAATCAACGACGACATCCAGGCCGGGCGTGCGGTCGTCGCCAACGTCTCGCGCACCGTGATTGCCGCGCTGCGCCAGGCTTATGCCGACGTCGTCGTGGTCGCGATCACCGCGCCGCCGGACGTGCTGGCCCAGCGGCTCGCCGCGCGCGCCCGGCACAGCGACGGTAATATCGTGGAGCGCCTGTCGCGCAGCGTCGATGACGCAGCATCGCAGGCGGATGTCACCATTCTCAACGCCGGCAGCGCGGAGTACCACAGCCGCCAGCTCGTGCGCGTGATCAGGAACGAAGGCTGGCACGAGTAACGGCCGGCGCAACCAGGAGAGAGTGGAATGACGGTGATCGAAACGGTCGAACAGCTTGAAGCCATCTACGGCGCCACCAATGACGCCTCGACCGTGAAAGTCGCCGACCACGTCACGCCCCTCTACCGTATCTTCATCGAGAAGGCGCCGTTTGCGGCGCTCGCGACCATAGGGCCGGAGGGCATCGACTGCTCGCCGCGCGGCGATCTGCCCGGCTTCGTCCGCATTCACGATCCCAAGACGCTGATGCTGCCGGATCGCCGCGGCAACAACCGGGTCGATTCCCTGCGCAACATCGTGCGCGATCCGCGGGTGTCGCTGATGTTCCTGATCCCCGGCTCTGGCAACGCGGTCCGTGCCAACGGCCGCGCCCATCTCTCGATCGATCCCGAACTGCTGGCGTCCTTCAAGGTCGAAGGCAAGGCGCCGCGCAGCGTCATGGTGATGACGGTCGATGAGATCTACTTCCAATGCGCCCGCGCCATCGTCCGCTCCGATCTCTGGAATCCCGACAAGCGGGTCGATCCCAAGACGCTGCCGACGCCGGGGCAGATCCTCGCCGAGATGAGCGAGAACAAGGTGGGTGGTGCGGAATATGATCGCATCTGGCCGGAGCGGGCTGCTGCGACGATGTGGTGAGTGTCCCCGCTCTCTCGTCTCCCTCTCCCCGTTCTTACGGGGAGAGGGTTGGGGTGAGGGGCTGCTTCCGCAAACACGGTGACAGATGGACTCGCGGAGAGTCCGCCTCACCCGGATCCGCGCTGCGCGCGCATTCCGGCCTGTCCCCGCACGCGGGGAGAGGCGAAGGGTCCCATCAATTAAACGCCATCCCGCCGCTCAGCGCGATCGCCTGTCCGGTCATGTAGGCATTGTCGACCAGCAGCATCACGGCCTTCGCCACTTCCTCCGCGGTGCCGAAGCGGCCGAGTGGGATGCGGCTGACGAGTTGCTTCTGCCCGCTCATCATGTCGGTCTCGATCAGCGACGGCGCCACCGCGTTGACGGTGATGCCGTCCTTGACCAGCCGCGCCGCATAGCCGCGCGTGAGGCCCTCCATGCCGGCCTTGGATGCGTTGTAGTGCGGCCCGATCGCGCCGGCGCCGCGCGCGGCACCGGAGGAGATGTTGACGATGCGGCCCCATTTTCGCGCGCGCATCCCAGGCAGCACCGCCTGCGTGCACAGGAAGACGGATTTCAGGTTGACCAGGATGGTGCGGTCGAAATCGTCTTCGGTGAGATCGTCGACGCCGCGTGTGATGGCGATGCCGGCATTGTTGACGAGGATGTCGATGGGCCCGAGCCCGGCCGCGACGCGCTCGACCATCGCGGTCACGGCCTCGCGCTGCGACACGTCGGCGGCAACGGCCATCGCGCGGCCGCCGCGCTTGCCGATCTCGTCCGCCAGTTGCTCGGCCTGCCCGATCCGCTCGCGGCAGTTGATCGCCACCGCGGCGCCGGCTTCAGCCAGCGCGCGGCAGACCGCAGCGCCAATCCCGCGCGAGCCGCCGGTGACGAGCGCGGTGCGCCCCTTCAGATCATCCGCCATGTCCAGGCCTCCCTGTCATTTGTTCCATGTTGACCGGACAGTACCACGGCCAGCCCTGAGCTTGCGTTGAACTCATCGCGAGATGAATTCGTTTGCCGCTGCGTCCACCCGAAGAAGCGCCCATGCGCGCTCGCGGCAAATATGGATAGCCATTTCATTGACCAGTCGCGTTATTCGCTCGATATTCGAGGCATCGAAACTGCTCCTCGAGCCGAAGCCGCGATATGAGAACCGATCACCAGCGTCGTCCGGGCGACATGCATGAATGCATGACGCGGCGCTGTTTCTCGGCGGCCACCGGCGCCTGTTGTTGTTGCTGACCGCGCTGTAGCAGCACCTCACTCCGAAAATCCCAGACAGGAACGCCGAGAAATCCGGCGAGCGAGCAGTCATGTCCCAATCCCAGTCAAACGCCTACATCATCGAAATCCACGACCGCGCCGCCGGCATCATCACGCGCGATGAGCGCGGCTTCCGCTTCTTCTCCTCCGAGCGGCTGTTCGACAGCCTCGAAGGGCGACAGTTCCGCTCCGCGCGCGAAGCCGAGCGGGCCGCGCGCGCGGTGTTCTCCGAGCGGAGCCGGCGCACGAATTTGCAACTCTTCGCCAACTGACCCCACCGAAAGGACCGCGATATGATTACTCGACGACACATTCTCGCAACGACGCTCCTGCTTGCGACAGCCCTGGCTGCACCCGCGCACGCCGAGGACAAGCCGGCGGAAATCCGCATCGGCACGCAGAAGGGCGGCTTCTTCCCGGCGGTGCGCCAGCGTCAGACGCTGGAGGACGCTTTCAAGCCGCTCGGCATCGAGATCAAGTGGGTCGACTTCCAGTTCGGCCCGCCGTTGTTGGAGGCCATCAATGTCGGCAGCGTCGATTTCGGCTATGTCGGCGATTCCCCGCCGATCTTCGCGCAGGCCGGCGGCGCAAGAATCCGCTATGTTGCGGCGGTGAAGTCGGACGGCAATACCCAGGCCATCGTCGTGCCGAAGGACTCGCCGATCAAGACGCTGGCCGATCTCAAGGGCAAGCGCATCGCGTTCGGCAAGGGATCGAGCGCGCATAATCTTCTGGTCGCAGCTCTGGAGAAGGCAGGCCTGTCCTGGGCCGACATCACGCCGGCACCGCTCGCGCCGGCCGATGCGACGGCGGCCTTCGTGAAAGGCTCGGTTGATGCCTGGTCGATCTGGGATCCGTATCTGGCGCTCGCCGAACTGAAGGAGAACGCGCGCGTCATCGCCTTCGACAAGGACGTGCACAAGCCGAATGCGTTCTATATCGCCGGAACGGACTTCGTGGAGAAATATCCCGCGCTGGTCGCAAAGCTCAACACGGCCTTTGCGTCGGAAGGCGTGTGGGCGGATTCACATCACGAGGAGGTCGCGAAGGCGCAAGCCGAGGCGACCGGCGTCGACATCGAGGCAATCCGCCGCTTCGTCAACCGCTCCAACTATCGCGTGGTGCCGCTCGATGCGGAGGTGATCAAGAGCCAGCAGGCGGTTGCCGACCGTTTTGCAAAGCTCGGCCTGATTCCGAAGCCGGTCAACGTCTCAGACATCGTCTGGAAGTGGACGCCGGGCTCTTGAGCTGAGCACGAACAATTTGTCGTCGTCATGCCCGGGCTTGTCCCGGGCATCCACGTTTCTTCCTTCCACGCGGCTAGACGTGGATGGCCGGGACATAGGCGAGCGGAGCGACGCCGTCCTTCGGACGGCTATGCCCGGCCATGACGCCGTGCAGGCACTCCTCTATCCAAGCCTTCAGCCCGTTAGTGCGGCCAAAAGTTCATCCGGGCGCTCCGCCATGATCATGTGGCCGGCGCCCGCCACCACGACCGTCTTTGCATGCGGGATTGCGGCGGCGAGCGCCTTGCCCGCCTTTGCCGGCGTCATCATGTCCCGTTCGCCGAGGACGAGCGTCGTCGGCACCTTCACGCTCGCGGCGGCGGTGAGCGCATTCGCGTAAGCATTGCATGCGGACAAATCCCTGAACAGCACGCCCGGCTCGCAACTCTTGAGCACGGCCTGCGCACCGCCATGCATCCACAGTCCCGGCGCGAGGCTGCCGCCGAGCTCGGCGTTGAAGCCGAGGCCCCAGATCGACACCATGTCGTTGGCATCCTGCGAGTTGGCTTCGGCGGCCTTCAGCAGATCCGGGCCGACCGTCATGGTCGCGGCGGTGCCGATCAGGCTCAGTGCCGAGACTTTTTCGGGGTGACGCGCCGCCGTCTCCAGCGAGATCAGCGATCCCATGGAGTGGCCAATCAGATGCGCTTTCGCAGCTCCTGCCGCATCGAGCAGCGCCGCAGTCCAATCCGCCATCTCGGCGATGCTTGCGAGCGAAGGCCCGGCCGAGCGGCCGTGGCCGGGCATATCAGGCGCCAGCACGGCAAAGCCGTGATGGGCGAACCAGCGCGTGTGCAGCGCCCAGGTCGAATGGTCGAAGCCGGCGCCATGGATGAAGACCACCGCGGGCAGGGACTTGTCGAATTCGCGGCCGCCGGTTGCGACAAACACCTCGGTGCCGTTGACGGAGAGCTTCATGGCTTAAACCTTTTGCGAGATGCGCAGCGCCTGGGCGAGATCGTCGATGATGTCGGAGGCGGTTTCGATCCCGACCGACAGCCGCACCAGCTCCTCACCGACGCCGGCGGCCTTGAGCTGCGCGGCGTCCATCTGCTGATGCGTGGTCGAAGCCGGGTGGATCACCAGCGTCTTGGCGTCGCCGACATTGGCGAGATGGCTGATCATGCGCAGCGCTTCGATGAACTTGCGCCCGGCGGGCCGCCCGCCCTTGATGCCGAACGAGACGATCGAGCCGGCGCCGCGCGGCAAGAGCTGCTTGGCAAGCTGGTAGTCCGTGTGGTCTTCAAGCGAGGGATGCAGCACCCAGTCCACCGCCTTGTTGGACTTCAGCGCTTCCAACACCAGATGCGTGTTCTGCATATGCCGGTCCATGCGGACGCCGAGCGTCTCGACGCCCTGAAGCAGCTGGAACGCGTTGGTCGGCGACAGGCAGGCGCCGAAATCGCGCAGGCCCTCGGTGCGCGCGCGCATGATGAAGGCCGCCGTGCCGAACTGCTCGTCGAAGACGATGCCGTGATAGCCGCCATAGGGCTCGGTCAGCACGCCGAACTTGCCGGAGCCGCGCCAGTCGAAACGGCCGCCGTCGACGATGGCGCCGCCGATCGCGATGCCGTGGCCGCCGATCCACTTTGTCGCCGAATGCATCACGATGTCGGCGCCGAGCTCGATGGGACGGCTGAGATAGGGCGTCGCAAAGGTGTTGTCGATCAGCAGCGGGATTTTTGCGTCATGCGCGATCTGAGCGACCTTCGGAATGTCCAGTACCTCCAGCCCGGGATTGCCGATGGTTTCGCCGATCACCAGCTTGGTGTTTGGCTTGATCGCCGCACGGAACGCGTCGTGGTCGCGCGGCTTGACGAAGGTGGTGGTGATGCCGAAGCGCGGCAGCGTGTGTGCCAGCAGGTTGATGGTGCCGCCATAGAGCGAGCTCGACGCCACGATGTGGTCGCCGGCGTTGAGCAGCGTCGCGATGGCGAGATGCATCGCCGCCTGGCCGCTGGCGGTGCAGATCGCGCCGACGCCGCCCTCCAGCGCCGCGAGCCGCTCCTCCAGCACGCCGGTGGTCGGGTTGGAGATGCGCGTATAGATGTGGCCGGCGCGCTCCAGGTTGAACAGCGCGGCGGCGTGATCGGAATCCTGAAACACGTAGGACGTGGTCTGGTAGATCGGCACCGCGCGGGCCCCGGTCGCGGGATCCGGATGCTGGCCGGCATGCAGGCTCAGGGTCTCGAAGGCAGGCGGTTTTGGCGCGGGCATGCGTGGCCTCGTTGGTCGGTCGGCGATGGCGGCCGTTGTGCCACAAAACGATGCACCACGTCAGCCCATTGACAGCGCCGCGTGACGGCTCGCAGCGCCAGAATGTGATGCGAACYGTTGCCGCAGTGGCAGTGCGCTCCCTCGCCCCGCTTGCGGGGAGAGGGTTGGGGTGAGGGGGGACTCTCCGCGGGGACGGTGAGAGTTGGACTCGCGGAGACTCCCCCTCACCCGGAATTCAAGCTGCGCTTGAATTCCGGCCTCTCCCCGCACGCGGGGAGAGGCGAAGCCTAGCCGCGGATGGCCTGCTCGATGATCCGCGCCTCCCGCAGCAGGATCTCTACCACCTCCTGCTCGCGGCGCGGGCCGAGCCTCGTCCGCACGGCGGAGACGGTCATCGCGGCGGCCGGTCGTCCGTCCGGGGTCTTGATCCAGGTCGAGATCGATTTCGTGCCCTGCACCAGGCCGATCTCTCTCATATTATATCCTCGCCGTCGCGCCGCGCTGATCCCGCTCAGCACAGTCGCGACGTCGGTCCGGTAGGCCTCGAACCGCTTCTCGTTGGCTGCGACGATTTTTCGCGCGTCCTGCGCCGGCATCGCAGCAAGGATCGCGACGCCTGCGCTGCTGACGCCGAGCGGGCGGCGCGCGCCGACCTCGATCGACAGCACCTGGATCGGGTACGAGCCGATCCTGCGGTCCACGCACAGCGTGTCGTTGCCGGTCCGCACCGTCAGGAACAGCGTGTCGCCGACCTCTGCGGATGCGCGTCGCAGCGAGGGCGCCGCGGCGACGAGCAGCGGCGAGGGCTGGGGACGCGCGAGCGCCAGCTCCGGCACCTGGTTGCCGATGGCGTAGCGGCCACTCCTGCCGTGCCGTTCGACGATGCCTTCCTCGATCAGCACGTGAACGATCCGATGCACGGTCGGACGGGTGAGGCCGGTCGCCCGAACGACCTCGGCCAGCGGCACGCCGTCTTCGCGCCCTGCGGCAAGAATGCGCAGCACCGCGAGCGCGCGCCGGATCGCCTGCGCGCCCTGTCGCGGTTCCGTGCTGCCGCGCGTGGACCTTGCGGAAATCGTCTTGTCCATAATATGGACAAGAACGCCACAATTCGCTCGACAGGTAAAGCGCTCATCTGGAGATTGCGCTCCGGTCGAGATGCCATGTGCGACGTCAGGGCAATCGATGTGAATTTGGAAGCGCCGCCGGGAGGTTAACATGAGATTAATCTGGATTGCCATAGCTGCAGCAGCTGCGATGCTGGCGGGACCCGCAGCGGGCCAGCAATGGCCGACGCGCAACGTCAAGCTGATCGTGCCCTATCCGGCCGGCGGCAACGTCGACAGCGCGGCGCGCATCATCGCCGACAAGCTCCAGGAAAAGCTCGGCCAGCCCTTCATCATCGAGAACAAGGCCGGTGCCGGCGGCATGATCGCGGGCGAGGCCTTCGCGAAATCGGCGCCCGACGGCTACACGCTGTTCGTCGGCGCCAACGGCCCGGTGCTGTTCGCAACCGAGATCAACAAGCGCGACGCCTATAGCTGGAAGAAGGATTTTCTGCCGATCTCGACCATCTCGATGACGCCGCTGGTGCTCGAGGTCCATCCGTCGGTCCAGGCCAATAATTTCAAGGAGTTCATCGATCTCGCCAAGCGCGATCCCGGCAAGCTGACCATGGCCTCGCCCGGCCCCGGCACCACCAACCATCTGCTCAGCGAGCTGATGCAGTCCAGCCTTGAGCTGCAATGGGTCACCGCGCATTACCGCGGCAATGCGCCGGCCATCAACGACCTGCTCGGCGGTCAGGTGCAGTTCGCGTTCGACCAGCTGTCGGTCAGCCTGCAACACATCAAGGCCGGCCTGTTCCGGGCGCTGGCGGTCACCAGCCCGCATCGCCTGAAGTCGCTGCCGGACGTGCCGACCTTCGCCGAGCTCGGCTACAAGGATTTCGACGGCCAGACCTTCACCGGCCTGTTCGCGCCCGCCGGTACGCCGGCGCCGATCGTCGAGAAGCTGCATGAGACGCTGACCGCGATCCTGAAAGATCCCGGCGTCATCGACAAGTTCGACAAGCTCGGTGCGGAATCCGTGGCGATGACGCCGGTCGAGTTCAGGGCCTATCTCGAGCGCGAGGACGCCAAGTGGATTCCGGTCGTGCGCAAGGCCAACATCAAGGCGGACTGATCGATGCGGATCGATCCCACCGAGCTCGGCGCCGAGCGCATCTACCGGCTGATGACCGGCATCGTGGTGCCGCGCCCCATTGCCTGGGTGACGAGCCTGTCGCGGAGCGGGGTACTCAACCTCGCGCCCTTCAGCGCCTTCACCTTCGTCTCGCAGAAGCCGCCGATGCTCGCCATCAGCGTCGGCCGCAAGGGCGCCGATTACAAGGACACCGCGCACAACATCCTCGATACCGAGGAATACGTCATCCACATCGCCGATACCCCGCTGATGTCTGCGGTGCACGACAGCTCCGTCGAGCATCCGCCTGAAATCAGCGAGGTCGCGGAGCTCGGCCTGGAGACGATCGCGAGCGAGCGCATCAGGGTGCCGCGGCTTAGCGTTGCACCCGTCGCGATGGAATGCCGCTTCCGGCAGTGCCTCGAATTCGGCGACGCCCGCAGCCGGCTCATCGTCGGCGAGGTCGTGATGTTCCACATTCGCGACGGCCTCGTGAACGACGGCAAGGTCGAGACTGCGGCGCTCGACCCGATCGCCCGCATCGGCGGGCCGCGCTACGCCCGTCTTGGCGAGATCGTGACGCTGAATACCGTCTTTCAGACTCCGAAATCGAAGGACTGAGCGTGCAGCCAATCGCGCCGATCTTTGCCTGAAGACCTATTGGAGAGAACGACCATGCGACTTGTAAGCTATCTCCTGGACGGCGAGCCACGCTATGGCGCGGCGGTTGATGGCGGTGTCGTCGATCTGACGAAGCGGATCGGCCGCGACTTCTCCGACGTCAAGGCGCTGATCGCGGCCAATGCGCTGGCGGATGCGCAGGAGGCGGCGGCCGGGCAGAAGCCCGATCATGCGCTCGCGGATCTCGTGCTGCTGCCGCCGGTGCTGGCGCCGGAAAAGCTGTGGTGCATCGGCGTCAACTACGCTGAGCGCAACGCGGAATACAAGGACAGCTCCGACCTGCCCAAATATCCGAGCCTGTTCGTGCGCAGCCCCTCGTCGATGACCGGCTCGGGGCAGCCGATCGAGAAGCCGAAGGTGTCGGAGCAGCTCGATTATGAGGGCGAGCTCGTCATCGTGATCGGCCGCGGCGGCCGGCACATATCGCGCGAAAAGGCCTGGTCGCACATCTTCGGCATGACGCTGTGCAACGAGGGCACGATCCGCGACTGGCTGCGCCACGGCAAGTTCAACGTCACGCAGGGCAAGAACTTCGACCGCTCCGGCAGCATCGGGCCGTGGATCGTCACGGCGGACGAGCTCGATCCGCGCGGGCCCCATGACATTATCACCCGCGTCAACGGCGAGGTGCGGCAGCAGGACACGACCGAGCGGCTGATGTTCCCGTTCGATGTCCTGATCTCCTATCTCTCCACCTTCGCCACGCTGAAGCCGGGCGACATGATCGTGACCGGCACGCCGACCGGGGCGGGCGCCCGCTTCGACCCGCCGCGCTGGCTCAAGGTCGGCGACGTCGTCGAGGTCGAATCCAGCCGCATCGGCGTGCTGCGCAACGTCGTCGCCGCGGAGCAATAGATCATGCTGGACACCGCCACGATCGAACGTCTCGCCGCGCGCCTGGATGAGGCCGAGCGCACCAAGGCGCTGATCCCGATGTTCTCGAAAGACTATCCCGGCTTCACCATCGAGGATGCCTATGCCGTCCAGCGCGCCTGGACAAGACTTCAGCTCGGTCGCGGCCGCGTCATCAAGGGCCACAAGATCGGCCTGACCTCCAAGGCGATGCAGAACGCGGTCGGCATCAAGGAGCCCGATTACGGCGTGCTGTTCGCCGACATGTTCTATCCCGACGCCACGCCGATCCCGTTCGATCGCTTCCACGCGCCACGGATCGAGGTCGAGCTCGCCTTCGTGCTGAAGGCGCCGCTGCGCGGTCCGGACTGCACCATCTTCGATGTGCTCAACGCCACCGACTATGTGACGCCGGCGCTCGAGATCCTGGAGACGCGCATGCATCGCGTCGATCCCGAGACCGGCAAGACCCGCAGGGTCATGGACACGATCTCGGACAACGCGGCCAATGCCGCGCTGGTGCTGGGCGGCCGGCCGATCCGCCCGATGGACGCGGATTTGCGCTGGATCGGCGCGCTGTTGTTCCGCAACGGCGAGGTCGAGGAGACCGGGCTTGCCGCCGGCGTGCTCAACCATCCCGCCAACGGCATCGCCTGGCTCGCCAATCGCCTCGCGCCGCACGACGAATATCTCGCGGCCGGCGAGGTGGTGCTGGCGGGATCGTTCACGCGGCCGGTCGACATCCGCCGCGGCGACACCTTCCACGCCGATTATGGCGCGTTCGGCTCGGTGTCGTGCCAGTTCGTCTGAACCAACAATTGAGAGGGAGCGAACCATGACCGGTCAAGCGCGGCGCAAGAGCATCCACATCGGCGGCTTCAAGCATGCCAACCCGATTCCGAACGCCAGTCGCATCGGCAATCTCGTGATGTCCGGCGTCATCCTCGGCCGCGATGCGGCCGGCGTCATGCCCGAGAGTCTCGACGCGCAATGCGCCAACATGTTCGCGCATATGAAGGCGACGGTGGAGGCCGCCGGCGGCTCGACCGACGACATCATCAAGATGACGGTGTGGCTGAAGGACCGTACGCAGCGCGGCCCGGTCAATGTCGAGTGGCTCAAGATGTTCCCGGACGAGCATTCGCGCCCGGCGCGCCACGCGCTGCCGATGGACACTATGGACGGCGGCGCGCTGGTGCAGTGCGACTTCACCGCCGTGATCGACTAAGGAGCATGCGCATGCCGACCTATCTGCCGTTCGACCCCAATCCGCGCCGCCCGGTCAAGGCGCCGCCACTGAGGACCATCGACAGCCAGTTTCACGTGCTGGGCCCGATCGACAAATATCCCGAGCGTCCCGGTGCGGCCTATCGGATGCCGACCGCGACCTGGGAAGCGGCGCTGCGCGTGCACAAGACGCTCGGCATCGAGCGCGGCATCATCGTGCAGACCACGACCTACGGCGCCGACCATTCCGTCGTGCTCGACGGCCTCGCCGCGATGGGCCCGAACTATCGCGGCTGCGCCAACGCGCTGGTGTTTGCCGAGGCGAACGACGCCTATCTCGCAAAGCTCCATGATGCCGGCGTCCGCGGCGCGCGCTTCAGCTTCCGCCAGGAGCTCGGCGCCGTGCTGTCGGACGCCGATTTCGCCCGCGCCATTGCGCGCATCCGCGAGCTCGGCTGGTACGTCAAGATCCAGCCCGAGAAGGACGGCATCGTCTCCAGCGTCGCAAAGTACGAAAATCTCGACGTGCCCGTGCTGATCGATCACATGGCGCGTCCCGATCCGGAAGCCGGCAGGAACGACCCGAACCTGCGCAAGATGCTCGAGCTGCTCGCCAAGGGAAACTTCTGGGTGATGCTGTCGCTCGGCGAGAAGACCTCGAAGGCCGGCCCGCCCTACGACGACGTGATCCCGATCGCGCGCGCCTATATCGAGGCCGCAGTCGATCGCTGCGTCTGGGCCAGCGACTGGCCGCATCCGGTCTCCGTCAAGCAGCCGCCCAACGACGCCGATCTGCTCGAGCTGATGTACCGCTACGCGCCGGACCAGGCGACGCTGGAGAAGATCCTCGTGCACAATCCGGCAAAACTGTTCGGCTTCGCCGACTGATCGGCTCCGGTCGCGATCGGGGCTGTCACGCTCAGGGCGAGATGATCCGGTCGCGCATGGCGATCATCACGGCCTGCGTGCGGGTGGCTGCGCCGAGCTTCTTGCAGCAGCTCTTGATGTGCGCCTTCACGGTGCGTCCCGTGATGGCCAGGGCGTCGGCGATCTCGTCGCTGGATCGCCCGACGGCCGCAAGCGTCAGCACCTCGCGCTCACGCGAGGACAGTACGAGCTGCGGAGCCTCGGGCAGGCCGCGCAGCTTCAGCACCCGGTCGAAGGCGTAAAGCGCCATGAGGTGGAGCGCGGGGAGATCGCGCTCCGGCAGATCGATCTCGGCGCCGCCGAACCACACCTGGCCGGTGCGGCCCGCCGGCGAGATGACCGGGATCACCACGCCATCCACCATGCCGAAGTCGCGGGCGCGTCGCACGAGTTCGACGGCGCGCGGCTCCCGTTCCGGATCGTACGGCGCTTCCCTGAACCAGCGGAACGGCTGAAGCGTTGTCCTGCAATAACGCAGCGCGGGATCGTCCCACACATACTGCGCCTCGGAATACATGTCGAGAAAGCCGGCCGGCAGCCGTTCGGCGAGAACGGCATTGCGCGTCGGTTCGGTCGACAGAGGGGCGACATAGGAACTACAGAAATAGTCGAAGCCGTGCTGGCCGAGCGTGCGGCTCATCGCATCCAGAATGCTCGCGACGTCCGGAAGCTGCCGCACCGTCTCGACGAAATCGAATGCTCGACTGCGGACCACGTCCATCGGCGGCCTACGATCAGGCTTTGAGGGATCGGCGCTGCGCCACCCTTCCGGGCACCGAGTGTAGGACGTCAATGCCGTCACTGCAATCTGCGCGAAATTTGCCACGCCCGGGACGGCCGTGTGATGCCTTGATCACCCGGCCGGTTGCGCCGCCAGCCTGTCGCGCACCTCGGCGGCGATCTCGAACGAGCGCAGCCGGGCGGCGTGATCGTAGATCTGCCCCGTCGTTATCAGTTCGTCGGCGCCGGTCTCGGCGATCAGCGCCTTCAGCTTCTGCTCGATCACGGCGGGCGAGCCGACCGCCGCGCAGGACAGCGATTGGGCCACGCCCGCCTTCTCCGCGGGCGACCACAGCGCGTCCATGTCGTCGACCGGCGGCGGCAGCGGACCCGGCGTGCCGCGGCGCAGATTGATGAACTGCTGCTGCAGCGAGGTGAACATGCGCTGCGCCTCGACGTCGCTGTCGGCTGCGAACACGTTGACGCCAACCATCGCGTAGGGCTTGTCGAGCTGCACCGAGGGCTCGAAGCGCGCCCGGTACTCGCGCAGCGCCGGCATCATCATTTGCGGCGCGAAATGCGAGGCGAAGGCGAAGGGCAGCCCGAGCATGCCTGCGAGCTGCGCGCCAAAGGTGCTCGAGCCGAGGATCCAGAGCGGCACCTTGGTCCCCATGCCGGGCACCGCGCGGATCGCCTGGTTCGGCTGGACGTCGCCGAGCAGCGCCTGCAATTCCAGCACGTCATGCGGAAAGTTCTCGGAGCTCGTTGCGAGATCGCGCCGCAACGCCCGCGCGGTGAACTGGTCGGTGCCCGGCGCGCGACCCAGCCCGAGATCGATCCGTCCCGGATAGAGCGACTCCAGCGTGCCGAACTGCTCGGCGATGACGAGCGGCGAATGGTTCGGCAACATGACGCCGCCGGAGCCGACGCGGATCGTCCTGGTCCCGCCCGCGACATGCCCGATCACCACCGACGTCGCGGCACTCGCGATGCCCGTCATGTTGTGATGCTCGGCCAGCCAGAACCGCTTGTAGCCCCACGCCTCGGCATGCCGGGCGAGATCGAGCGAATTGGCAAACGCCTGCGCCGCATTGCCGCCTTGGCGAATGGGAGCGAGGTCGAGCACGGAAAAGGGGATCATGTGGGGGTACCGGATGGGGCGCGCGGGGACGTGCGTCGGGCTCTCACATGTAGTGTCCGGCCGAGGGAATGTCAGCGCCGCCGCGTCGCTCCGGTTCGATGACGCCATGCGGATCTGAGCCGGTTCACATCTATTTGAAATAATTAGGAATTTATTCGGATTGCCGATCACGAAAATCCGTCGCCTGTGCGATCCGGCGGTGCATCGCTGCGGCGTCTTCGTAAAGCCGTCGCCCGGCGCCTTGCCTGTTGGGCAGGACGCCGTCGCGGCGACGCGTTCGTCGTTGGCGTGTCGTTGCGATCGAGCGTCCAGCCCATTGCTGTTGCCGCTCGGTAATTCCGCGATTGTCCGAATTGGGAGTGGCAACTACCGCGAGTTTCATGTTTAGTGGCGCTTATTGTTTGAAGTCGTGTTTGGCGAACGAAGCGGCATCCTGCGACGAGATTGGTTGTCGATGCAGCGTCGTCGCGGGCGGGCCGCCGGCAGGGTGGGCCGGGCTCGCTGCAAATGTTTTGGCAAGGCGTCCCAGCCGCAGGCTGCGCCGCGTGATGGACATAGAGAGCTGGGTCATGGGTGATCCTCCTGACGACGTTTCTCCCCCGGCAAAGCGGGGCTATACGGCCTGGATTGTGGTTGGATTCATCGTCCTGGCAGGCGCGATATTTGCGGCGATCAATTGGGCGGGGTCCGGCGAGCAGCCCAAGCTCTCGGTGGCGAAGCAATGGAATGAGGCAATCCAGAAGCTCGGCTTCGAGCCGGTCTATCCGCCGGTCGAGGACATCCAGGTCGGCGACGTTTTTGCGATGATCACCGACGACGAGGCCACCGATTCGGCGGCGGACGAGCCGTTTGCGGGGCGCTCGATCAAATTGCTGCATCTCGATTTGACCCGGGAAATCGAGGATGCCTATCGGGCGGTCTATCAATTTCCCGCCACCAATGCGCGCCCCGACCATGACGGACAGATTTGGCCGCAGGCGACCACCACCGATTCGCTGTTCAAGCCTCCCGCGACCCGGACCGCCCTTCCGCTTGTGTTGTTCCCGCGCTTCACCATCACCAATGTGAAGCGGGCAAGCGGCAGCGCAAGCGCGATGTCCCAGTTGTTGAGTGGCGGGTTTGGCGCGGACGCCAGCTCGACCGAAACGGTCGAGGTCAAGTTTTCAGCCACCGAAACCTATGGCGTTCCTGCGGTGCCGGCGGAGCTTCGGTTGCTTGATTTTTGTCAGGCCTCCGCAACGAAATTATTCTGCACGGAGCTGGGACTGCGCAAACAGCTGTCGATCCTGATCGGGAAGCGGATCGACGACAAGGTGAAAGACCGCAAGACGGGGGTCGAACGGCCACGCTTTTCGGTGGAGCTTGCGCTCGTCAGCCGCGTGTTCCTGGCGCGTTCGATTCAGACCAGCATGGGCGAAGACGGCGGGACACGGGGAAATGTCGGGGTGAACCAGCCGGCCGCATCGCCCGCGATTGCAGCGTCACCGGCTCCGGTGACCGCAGGCACCAGTGGCAGCGGTGCCGATGCTGACGGCAAACCGCCGCCACCCGCTCCGGTGCCGCCCCACGCCGGCACGAACAACGCGCCGGGTGGCGCGATCGCCTTCGAGCGCCGCGCGACATCAAACGTGCTGTTGCCCGATACGTTGCTGCCGCGCCCGGTCGTGGTCGGTTTCAAGAGCGTTCGTTTCAGACCCGTGGAGTGAAGGATGAGCACACGTAAAACACTGGTGTTGGCCGGCTTGCTGCTGATCGCGTTTCCGTTGCGCCACGGCGAGCTATTGAGCCGCGTCGCTGCCGAGTGCAAGTGCGACCAGAGCGATTTCGGCTGCAGGATCATGTGTTCGGGCATTGGCTCAGGCCAGGGGACTGGAGGCGGATCGACGAGCTCATTCAATGCGGCTCCCGGCGTCAACCGTCCGCCTCAGGAGCGGCCAGTCGTCGTGCCCCGGACGGATACGGATACCAGGAGCAGGTCCGAGCAAATCAAGTAGTCGGCTGAAGGGGAAGACCAGGGCTGGACCGAGGACGTCGCGCCTTGTGGTCGGTTCGTGAGTGGCAGGGGATGCAGATGATTTTGAAAGGATCGATCAGGTTTTTGATCGCGGTGGTGCTGGCCTGCCTGCTTCAGGCGCCGGCGACGAGGACGGCGTCAGCGCAGGCGGATCCCCGGCAAATCCTGATGGCCGTCATCCAGCAATTGCAGACGGGCACGCCGAACATCACCTGGTATGGTCCGCAGCTTTGGCAGACGATCGCCATGCAGACGGGCAACAGCGGCGTCTACCCGCAGCTGGTCCAGCTTGGGCAGGTGACCAATGTCGTCGTGAGCGGGCAGACACAGCTTCCTGCAGGGCCGGTCTACTCCCTGGTGGCGCAGCATCAGAACGGCGTGTCGACCTGGCAGCTCGGCATCAGCCTCTATACCAACCGCATCGAGTACGCCAACTTCAACGTTGGAAACCCGGCGCCCCAGCCGCTGCCGGCCCAACCCGTGCCGCTTCCCCGAACCGCCGCTCCGACCCCGGGAAGCGCGCCGAATCCGCCGTCGGAGTCTCCACCTCCGGTGGACAAGGCCTCAGAGGCCTGCCGGAAATTTCCAAACCTCTGCTAGGGAGGCGTCAGATGCTGACACGGAGATGTTGTCTCGCGGGTTGTGGTCTTCTTCTCTTCGACATCGCCGGCGCGGCGGCAGCGGGAAGCCGCCACAATCCGATCTATGGCTGCAGCCTGTCGAGCAGCGAGGCCGACAACATTCTCGGCAACGAGCAGGATGCGCGAAGGCCTACCGGCGATGTACCGATGATCCTCACGTCAGGCGACAAGGACTTCGACTATGCGCTGGCGCAGACCTTGAACAGGATTTCCGATTGTCTGAACGTCACCCCCGCATTCGCATATTACGACGACTCTGATGCTCCGGCTGCGTTCGCAACCGATAGGAAGCGCGTGGCCGGTACCGATGGGACGGTCCTTTTCGGACGGCGGTATCTGAAGGAATTGCTGGCAAGGCCCGAGGCACCAGATGCCGCGGTCGTGGCGGTCTGCGCCCACGAGTTCGGACACATCCTCCAGTTCAAGCTGAAGCTGGACAAGCTTCTCCTCGACGGACAGACCACCGTGAAACGGCTGGAACTGCACGCCGATTTTTTGGCCGGCTATTTCGCGGGCGTACGAAAGTGGGAGAAGCCGAGTTTCAACGCGGCCGTCGTCGCCATGACGCAATTCAAGTTCGGAGACCCCCTGGTCAACGACAAGGACCATCATGGCACGCCGGAGGAACGGGGACAGGCGATCGTCAAAGGTTACCAGATCGGGCACGATGACAGGAAGCCGCTGCTGGACGCCATTCCGATCGGTATGAAATACGTCATGGACAAATTCTGACGCCGCCGTCGCCACGCATGTGGGCCGTGGCGCGGTTCACAACAGCGTTATTGCGACCCGTTGCGCCGTTCATCCCAACTGGGCGGCTCGCGCTTGTTGATGTACCCTTGGCGGCGCCAGTGCATCGTCGCCAGGAGGAACTGACATGACCACGGTCGTATTCAACCGCCGCAGTCTCCTCGCCGCCGGCGGTTCCGTTTTGGCAACCGGGGTTTTGACAGCCGGGGTGTCCGGGCTGTTGTTGCCGGCCCACGCGGAAGGCCTCGCTCCGACCGATTCGATGTCGGGCGGGGCGAACAATTATCGCAAGGGCGCGCCGATCGTGGAGCGGATCGGAAAGGGTGGCTTCTGGATGAGCGGCACCGTGCGCCGCGCCGGCGACGGGGCACCTCTCGCCGGGCAGCGCATCCAGATCTGGGCGCACACGACCGAAGGGCAGGAGCACGAGCCGCAGAGTCATGGCGCCACGCTCACCGACAAGGACGGCAAGTTCCGGCTCGAGATGCCGCAGATCATTCCGATTTTCGGCCAGCCGCACGGCCACCTCGCCTATGACAGCGGTGAATTCAAGACCGTCTTTCTGCGCCCGGTGATGCGGAGCGCGAAGGAAACCAGCCTCGAGGCGCACTTCGTCCTGCTGCCGGCCTGACCGGGCCAGCGAATGAAGCGGTGGAGATTGGCCCGGGCGCCCCTGATCTGGGCCGCCCTTGCTTTGGCCATTGGCGTGCCGATCGCCGCTGCTGCGGGAAGCGAGCAGCTCGCATGGCGCGGTCCGGTCTACATCCTGGCCGGATTCGCAGGGATCATTGCGCTGGGTCTCGTGCTGGTTCAGCCTCTGTTGATTGGCGGATATCTGCCGGGACTGTCGGCCTATCGTGGACGGCGTGCGCATCACTGGATCGGCGGCGCGCTGGTCCTGGCGGTGGTGGTCCACGTCGCCGGCCTCTGGATCACCAGTCCGCCCGACATGATCGACGCCCTGACCTTCTCGTCACCGACGCCGTTCTCGCCCTTTGGCGTGACCGCCATGTGGGCCATCTTCACTGTCGCGCTGCTGGCTGCGCTGCGCCGGCGATTGGGACTGCGGCTCCTGACCTGGCGCATCGTCCATATTCCCCTCGCCATCGTCATCGTCGCAGGCAGTGTGGCCCATTGCCTGCTGATCGAGGGGACGATGGAGACAATCTCGAAAGTGGCGCTGTGCGCGCTTGTCCTCGCGGCCACCGTAAAGGTCATGATTGACCTGCAGGTGTGGCGAAAGCGAAGGACGTTGCGCGGCGAGAGCTCGTAGCCCGGATGGAGCCAACGGGGCGGCGCGAAGCGCCGCCCGATGACAGGCTCCGCGCAATCCGGGACGACTGTATCCGTGGCTGCTGGCCCCGGATTACGCTTCGCTCCATCCGGGCTACGCCGCTTTTCAAACACGTTGAGCGTCGTCATCGCCTGCGTGTGCTCTGCTTGTCGGAGATAGCGACGGGGCGTATCCTAGCGCGATGGTTGTCAGTGCCCCCGAGCTGAAAGCGTTCCTGCTCGCGACGCCGTTCTTCGGCGGTCTTCCGGACCCAAGCCTCGACCTCCTGATTTCGATGCTGGTCGAGTGCCGCTTTGATGCCGGAGCGACCGTCGTGGCGGAAGACGACCCGGGACGCTCGATGTTCATCGTCAAGTCCGGCCGGCTGGCGGTGCGCAAACGGGCGAACGCGGGGAATGTCATCCCGATTTCCGTTCTGGAGGCCGGCGATTTCTTCGGCGAGATGGCGCTGATTGAAATGCAAAATCGCTCCGCCACGGTGGTCGCGGAGAGTCCGACGGTGCTGTACGAGCTGACGGCGCAAAAGCTCTACGCCTGCTACAAGGCCGATATCCACGCCTATGTGATCGTGCTGCAGAACATCAATCGCGAGCTTTGCCGGCGGCTGCGCCGTGCCGACGATCGCTTCACCGGACACCAGGCGGGCGAAGAGGAAACCCCCGCGCGATGAATGTGTGTGGGACGTTCAGCGCGTAGCCCGGATGGAGCCAACGGGTCGGCGCGAAGCGCCGCCGGATGACAGGCTCCGCGCAATCCGTGACGATTGCTTCCGCAACTGATGGCCCCGGATTACGCTTGCGCTCCATCCGGGCCACGCCACTTCGCGTGGGACGTTCAGCCCACCGGTCCCGGGATCCAATCGTCCCCTGAAAGTGGGCTAACTTTTACGTCGCCAATGACTCCGAGCTCCAGGCTTGGATCGAAATGGCGCATCGTCCGCTCGTTGAGGTCGATGATGCGGCCAGGCCTCAATGGCCCCACGTCATTGATCTTGACGATGACCTTCTTGCCGACGGCCTCGACGAGGGCATATTTCGGCCTTGCGCCAAATTGGACCCCACCGAATTTTCCGCGCAAATTCGTCTTGATCGCGGCTGCCCAGACAGAGGGATCATAACGCTCGCCGGAAGCTGTGCTCGGACCGCCCTCCTCCTTGCCGGGCTTGAACGGATTGTACATGGACGCGGCGCCAACGATCGCATCTCCAGAGGCGGCATCGACGACGGCGCTTGAGCGAACGCCACACGCTTCACTTCGAGCAACGGTAACAGAAACGGCAAGCGCAACCAGGGCGCCGCAATTTGCGGCGCTCGAGCGGAACAGCATCATAACTCCTGTGATTTTTTCGATGTCCGGTTCCGATACCGCAAGCATGGTCAAGCGAACGCGGAAGCGTTCATGAACTTGCGCCAAAGCTTTGCGGATTCGAGCCAACCCCTGGCTACGGAACCGTTGTGCGAACCAGAGTGGTCCGCACGCAGTGTTTTAGGTTCTCACCGACTAAGACAGAGAATGCGTCAGCAGCATGGCTCGATGGAACCTGAGGTGAGTGGCGCGTGCGACGTCGGCCAAGGATCTTGTCCGTGTAAATACGGCTTCGCAGGTGCGTCGGCGCCGAAGCCAGATTCCTGTTGCGTCTCTCAGGCCATGATCGCAGCGATCAGCGGCTTGATCCCGACGATGTTCATCACCCGCGTCAGATGACAGGCGAGGATGCGAGAGCGCGTAGGATGGGTAGAGCACTTGCGAAACCCATCATGCTTCCGCGCAGACAAGGCGCGATGAGTTTCGCTCCGCTCTCCCCATCCTACGAGCTGAGACGCCCGCGCTCATTTGACCCGTCGGGCAAAACACCTGGCTCCCCCGAAACACCGTCAATCCCCCGTCGCAAAAATTTTTCACTTTACCGAAATTCGGATTTACGGCACTATTCCGCCATCCTGGTCCAGGAAGAGGGGCGATCGTACGTCGTCACGAACGTGGGCGGGGGTGCGGTGGACGCGGTGGCGTCGGGCACGCGAAGGCGGGATCAGGGCGAGATGAACCTCGTGAGATCCTTGCTGCGTGCGGAACGGACGGCGCTGAAGCGTACGGCGAAAACGTGTGGTCCTGACCGTCGTTGCTACGGTCAAGCCTTGCGGAGATGGATCGGAGCTCAACCGGGCCGCGGGACATCGCCAATTCGCAAGGTGACGGAGGCCAGAAGGAACTCGGCTCCGGGGAGAGCGCGCATAAGCCGTCAACCCATCGCGCAGGGAAGGCCGGGTGTTTTCCGGCCCACCTGTTGTCCGCCTGTGCATTTGCGTGTGCAAATTCTTCGCACAGCGGATCATGGGTGCCAGCCGGCACCCGGTCTTCCCTGCGCCCTCTTCACGGAAAGAGGGTCAAGGAAACGAGAAAAACTCGGGCGCTACGTGCCGCGAGAATGCCGATCTGTGCGTGATTGAACCCAGAAAATGGTGCTGCCAGACAGGATTGAACTGTCGACCTCTCCATTACCAATGGAGTGCTCTACCACTGAGCTACGGCAGCAGGTGCTGGGATAAGAATCGGCCGCCATGAGGGGCCTACCAAGCGGGCCGATATCTGCCACAAGCCCCCCGCCTGTGCAAGCTTGCAGGCCCCGTCAAATCGAGAAAATCGGGCTGATATCGGGGCCAAAATGGCTGTTTTGGCTTGAGCCGGCCAGCTTTCGGCCGATTCGGGTACCGATATCCCCCAGCCAATTGGCCAGTTGGCCACGCCCTCGAATTCGCCCAAATCTGGCGACTTCGTTGTCGCAGCCGGTGATCGCCTCTTGAGCTGCCGTTATTCGATGGCATCCTGCGGCCGATCGCATTGATGGGCCCGTGATGACCGACGAGAACGACAAGAGCGCAAGGCAGGACTCAAGACAGGACCGGGCGTCCCGGGACGACCGGCTGAAATCGGCGCTGCGCGAAAACCTGAAGCGGCGGAAGGTGCAGGCGCGCGAACGTGCCGCCATCACCGAGCCCTCGCAGAACGACGATGATTCCCTAGATGAGGGGATCGCCGGCAAGACCGGTGGTTAGAATCCGGCGGCGAGAATTTTGGAATGAGTGAGAGTGACCATGGGGCAAGACGAGGTGCAACGAACCGACAGGGAGGCGCAGATGGCACAGTTCTCGCGCCCCGAGCAGACCTTTCCGACGCTGACGCCCGCCGAGATCGAGCGGATGCGTCTTTTCGGCGAGCTTCGCACCTACGCGGATGGCGCGCTGCTGTTCGAGACCGGCAAGCCGGGGCCGGGCATGTTCGTCGTGCTGAAGGGCCATGTCGCCATCGCCCAGCGTGACGGGCTCGGTCACATCACCCCGGTGATCGATCAGGGGCCGGGACAATTCCTGGCCGAGCTCGGCCAGCTCTCGGGGAGGCCGGCGCTGGTCGATGGCCGCGCCGAGGGCGATGTCGAGGTGCTCCTGATCCCGCCGGACCGGCTGCGCGCGCTGCTGGTCGCCGAAGCCGAGCTCGGCGAGCGCATCATGCGCGCGCTGATCCTGCGCCGGGTCAGCCTGATCCAGGGCGGCATCGGTGGCCCCGTGCTGATCGGGCCGTCGAACTCCGCCGGCGTGGTGCGCTTGCAGGGCTTCCTCACCCGCAACGGCCAGCCGCATCATCTGCTTGATCCCGACAGCGAGAATGACGCGGCGGAGGTGATTGCGCGTTATTCGCCGAAGCCCGAGGATTGGCCGCTGGTCGTCACCGCCGACGGCAGCGTGCTGCGCAATCCCAGCGAGATCGAGCTCGGGCGCGCCATCGGCATGATCGGCGGGTCGAAGGACGATCGCATCTACGACGTCGCGATCGTCGGCTGCGGGCCGGCGGGGCTCGCGACCGCGGTCTACGCGGCCTCCGAAGGCCTCTCGGTCGCGGTCGTCGATACGCGCGCCTTCGGCGGCCAGGCCGGCGCCAGCGCGCGCATCGAAAACTATCTCGGCTTTCCGACCGGCATCTCCGGCCAGGCCCTGGCCGGCCGGGCCTTCACCCAGGCGCAGAAGTTCGGCGCCGAGATCATGATCCCGATGTCGGTGAAGTCGCTGGACTGTTCGCGCAGAGCCGGCACCTTCGCGCTTGCGCTGGATTGCGGCGACACATTGCGCTCGCGTGCGGTGGTGGTCGCGAGCGGCGCGCGCTATCGCCGGCCTGAGATGGCGAACCTCGACAAGTTCGAGGGCCGCGGCGTCTGGTACTGGGCCTCGCCCGTGGAGGCGCGGCTTTGCTCCGGCGAGGAGGTGGCGCTGGTCGGCGCCGGCAATTCGGCGGGGCAGGCCGCCGTGTTCCTGTCGGGCCATGCCAAGAAAGTGCTGATGATCATCCGCGGCGGCGGCTTAGGGGCCAGCATGTCGCGCTATCTCATTGAGCGCATCGAAGCGACGCCGAACATCGAGCTGCTGTTCAACACCGAGATCACGGCGCTCGAGGGCGATGAAGCCTCGCTGCTGCGGCGCATCCGCTGGAAGAGCCGGCTGTCGAGCGACGAGGATGTTGCCGACATCCGCAATCTCTTCCTGTTCGTCGGCGCCGATCCCGCCACCAACTGGCTCGACGGCTGCGGCGTGACGCTCGATCGCGGCGGCTTCGTCGTCACCGGCGCGCAGTCCGAGCAGAACCAGGGCCGGCTGGTGGCGCCGTTGGAGACCTCCGTGCCCGGCGTCTACGCCGTCGGCGACGTCCGCTCCGGCTCGGTCAAGCGCGTCGGCGGCGCCATCGGCGAGGGCGCGCAGGTCGTGGCGTCCCTGCACGGCTTCCTCGGCGACGCCGCAAAACCGGCGCTTTAGCCAAGGACAAGACAAGCAGGTGGCAAGCGGAATCTGACTTGCCATCTTGCCGTGTCCCACGGACTATCCCCCGTCGCGAGGCCAATCGCGCGTGGAAGAACAAGGATTCGCAAGGGAGGACTAAATGGCTGAACTCGTCGTGCTCTACAAGACGCCCAAGGATGCTGCCGCCTTCGACAAGCATTATGCCGAGACCCACATTCCACTCGCCAAGAAACTTCCCGGCCTGAAAAAATACGCCGTCAGCACGGGGCCGGTCGGCTCCCCCGCGGGACCTTCCGGAGTCCACCTCGTCGCCATTCTCTCCTTCAACAGCGTGGCCGACATCCAGGCGGCATTCGGCAGTGCAGAGGGCAAGGCGGCAGCAGGCGACGTGCCGAAATTCGCCAGCGGCGGCGCCGACCTRCTGATCTTCGACACCAAGGACGTGTGAAGGATCGATTCAACTTTCGTCGAAGACCTGAGAGCTCGTAGCTCGGATGGAGCGAAGCGCAATCCGGGGCCGCTGTCGCTTGTGGCACGATTCCCGGATTACGCTACGCTCCATCCGGGCTACAAACTACAAACTGCCGTCGTTTGTGACAGCGATGCAAAAAATTCAGCCATGCGTTTGTCGATTCGCACGATGACGCATGGCTTTGACCATGCGTGTGACGACAACGCATGTGGCAATCTCATGAGGACCGTAATACTAATCCGATCTCAATGCAGAGAATAGGAGAGATGCCATGGTTCTTGGGTTGAGCCTGCCCGCCTTCACGTTGGTCCATGTCATCATCAGCCTGATCGCGATCGTCGCTGGCCTCATCGTGATGTTCGGCCTGCTGGGTTCGAAGCCGCTGCCGGGCCTCACCGCGATCTTCCTGCTGTTCACGATTCTGACCAGCGCCACCGGCTTCCTGTTTCCGTTCAAGGAGCTGCTGCCGTCGCATATCATCGGCATCATCTCGCTGGTGCTGCTCGCGATCGCCTGCTTCGCGCTGTACGGCATGAAGCTCGCCGGCGTCTGGCGTCCGGTCTACGTCGTGACCGCGATGATCTCGCTCTATTTCAACGTCTTCGTGCTGGTGATCCAGTCGTTCCTGAAGGTGCCGGCGCTGGCCGCGCTCGCGCCCGCCGTGCCGCCGGCACCGCCGTCGGGCCCGGTGTTCGCCGTGGTGCAGGGCATCGTGCTGGTGTTCTTCGTGGTGGTGACCGTCGGCGCCTGGCGCCGCTTCAAGCCGATGGCGTTTGCCTGATCGCACGATCCTCGTCATTCCGAGGCATCGCGCAGCGATGAACTCTGGTGCGCAATCGCGCACCTGAGAATCTCGCACAACAATCTCCAGATTCCGGGTTCGCGCGGATGCGCGCCCCGGAATGACGTCCCACTAAAAGGAGCCTTTCATGCCCACCATCACCACCAAAGACGGCGTCGAGATCTTCTACAAGGACTGGGGCTCCGGTCAGCCGATCGTGTTCAGCCATGGCTGGCCGCTGTCGTCCGACGACTGGGACGCGCAGATGATGTTCTTCGTGACCCGCGGCTACCGCGTCATCGCCCATGACCGCCGCGGCCACGGCCGCTCGTCGCAGGTCGCCGACGGCCACGACATGGATCACTATGCCGACGACCTCGCGGCCGTGACGGCGCATCTCGACCTCAAGAACGCCATTCACGTCGGCCACTCCACCGGCGGCGGCGAGGTCGTGCATTACATTGCGCGCCATGGCGAGAGCCGGGTGGCGAAGGCTGCGATCCTGTCCGCGGTGCCGCCGCTGATGGTGCAGACCGCGGCCAATCCCGGCGGCCTGCCGAAGAGCGTGTTCGACGATTTCCAGGTCCAGCTCGCCGCCGGCCGTTCGAGCTTCTACCGCGACATCGCCGCCGGCCCGTTCTACGGCTACAACCGTCCCGGCGCGAAACCGTCGGAAGCGGTGATCCAGAACTGGTGGCGGCAGGGCATGATGGGCGGCGCGAAGGCGCATTACGACGGCATCGTCGCCTTCTCGCAGACCGACTTCACCGAGGACCTGAAGAAGATCAACGTGCCCGTGTTGGTGATGCACGGCGACGACGACCAGATCGTGCCTTACGCCGACTCTGCGCCGCTGTCGGCCAAGCTGCTCAAGAACGGCACGCTGAAGACCTACAAGGGCTTTCCGCACGGCATGCCGACGACACATGCCGAGACCATCAACGCGGATCTGCTGGCGTTCTTCAAGGGGTGAGGCGCCTCACTCCAATATCCCCCTGATCGCGTCGAAGGTCCGCTTGACGAAAGCCTCCGGCTTTTCCCGCGCACCTTCGCCGATCCAGCTCTCGCCGCCGACGCGCATCGCGCCGGTGGCGATCATGGCGACGAGACGCGCCTTCAGCCGGTCTGATTTGCGGCCGGAGCGCTGGGCCAGCCCTTCCGCCAAGGCCCGCTCGAGCTTCTCGTATTTGAGCTGGTCGCGCGCGTGAAGCGCGGGATTGTCGCGCTTGAGCCGCGACATCGCGGCTGCCTCGGTCGGATCGATCCGCTTGACCGCCGCGGCGATCGCATTCTCCGCCGCCGTCAGCATGGATTCGTCCGCGGGCCTGGCGAGGATCTCGGCGACCAGCGCGGCCGCTGCATCCTCCTGCCAGGCGGCGACCACATCCTCCTTCGAGGCGAAATAATGGAAGAAGCTGCGGCGCGACACGTCCGCCGCGGCCGCGACATCGTCGATGGTCGTGGCCTCGAAGCCGCGCTCCAGAAACAGCGCCATCGCCGCGCGCTTCAGCCGCTCGCGGGTCTGCTGCCGCTTGCGCTGGCGCAGGCCCGGCATTGCCGGCGGTTTCTCTTCCGAAGACAATGGCTTGGCGCGTTTCCCGATGTGCCTCGAAGCCTTCAAATTCCTTCACCCCTTGCAAAGTTGCACCAAGTGCACATTTAGTTCGGTCGCGGGCCTTTTGTATCCCCCAGCCTGGAGATATGGCATGACCGACTGGACCACGGCAGACATCCCCTCCCTCAGCGGCAAGACCGCCGTCGTCACCGGAGCCACGGGCGGCCTCGGCTACGAGACGGCACTGGCGCTGGCGGGTGCCGGCGCCATCGTCATACTCACCGGGCGCAACGACGCAAAGGGCCTGCGGGCGATCGAGGGCATTTGCAACCGCTTTCCCAACGCGCTGATCGCCTATGAGCATCTGGATCTCGCAAGTCTCGCCTCCGTGGCCGATTTCGCCAGACGCTTTGCCGCCAGCAATGAAACGCTCGACCTCCTGATCAACAATGCCGGCGTGATGGCGCTGCCGACGCGGCAGGAGACCGCGGACGGTTTCGAGATGCAGCTCGGCACCAACTATCTCGGCCATTATGCGCTCACGGCACGCCTGCTGCCGCAGCTTCGCCGCACCAAGGCGGCCCGGATCGTCAATCTGTCCAGTCTCGCGCACCGCTCCGGCGCGATCGATTTCGACGACCTGCAATGCAAGCGCTCCTATCGGCCGTGGCGGGCCTATTGCCAGTCCAAGCTCGCGATGCTGATGTTTGCGCTGGAGTTGCAGCGCCGCAGCGACGCGGCAGGGTGGGGCGTGATGAGTCTCGCCGCCCATCCCGGCTACGCGCGGACCGATCTCATTCCGAACGGTCCGGGCACCAACACCCTGTCATGGCAAGTCGGACGGCTGTTGCAGCCCTTGATCAGCCAGTCCGCAGCCGACGGCGCGCTGCCCACCTTGTTCGCGGCGACCTCGTCGTTCGCCGAGCCCGGCGGCTATTACGGTCCGAACGGGTTCTATGAATTGAAGGGGCCGCCCGAGCCGGCGAAGATCATGCCGCGGGCGAAGGATTTTGCCGCTGCTGCGATGCTGTGGGATGTCTCGGCGACACTGACCGGTGTATCCTTCGACGAGATCGCGGCCGCCGCATGAGCCGCGACGCCGTTGGGGACGTTCCGATGCAAGTCATCATCTTCGGCGCGACCGGCATGGTCGGGCAGGGTGTTTTGCGCGAATGCCTGATCGATCCCGGCGTCGCGCGCGTCGTCGCGGTCGGTCGCAGCCCGACCGGCGTGCGCAACGCCAAGCTCACCGAGATCATCCACGACGATTTTATCGACTATTCGGCGATCGAAGCGCAGCTCACCGGCTTCGATGCCGGTTTCTTCTGTCTCGGCGTCTCCTCGATCGGCATGAGCGAGGAGCGTTACCGCCACCTCACCTACGACATCACGCTCGCGGCGGCGACGATGCTGGCCAGGCTCAATCCGCAGATGATTTTCACCTACGTCACCGGCGCCGGAACCGATTCCACGGAGCAGGGGACGCGGATGTGGGCGCGGATCAAGGGCAAGACCGAGAACGATCTGCTCAAGCTGCCGTTCAAGGGCGCCTACATGTTCCGTCCCGGCGCGATCCAGCCCCTGCACGGCGCCCGCTCCAAGACCGCGTGGGTGCAGGCCGTCTACACCGCGACATGGCCACTCTGGTCGGTGCTCCGCCGGATCTCGCCAGGGCTCGTCACCTCGACCGAGCAGATCGGCCGCGCCATGATCCATGTCGCCCGGCAGGGTTATCCGCGGAAGGTGCTGGAGATGAAGGATATCAATAGCCTCTAGTCCGCCGGCCCGTTAGTTTTGCGGATATTTCTGGCGCCCATGCGCGTTGTGCCGCATCCGCCCCGAAGGAGAAGCGCCGGTGATGTCTCCCCAGCTCAAACTGATTGCGCTCGATGCCGACGATCTCGCCGTGATCTCGACCCATGTGCAGGATGCCCGCGTGCAGACATCGGACATCGTCTGGCGGCAGGGTGAGAAGCGGCTGGTGGTCGGCATGAGCCGGCTGGACTGGGAACAGACGCTGGAAGGTGAGGCCGCGCCGCGCCGGCTGGTCGCCGCGCTGCGCTTCGACCGTGTGCTGGCCTGCAAGTCGCGCAACATCGACCTCGCCGCGCCGGACAAGCTGCTGGATCTTCTCGGCATCGAGTTTCACCCCCAGGACGGCCGCGACGAGGAGCCCGGCGGCAGCGCGCTGCTGCTGTTTGCCCAAGGCGGCGCCATCCGCCTCGACGTCGAATGTCTGGAATGCGAGCTGACCGATCTGGGGGCGGATGAGCTGGGAACGGTCGGGGAGGGGTGAGGGACGGGCATCCCGCGCCAAACCCTCAGCCGTCGTCCTGGCGAAAGCCAGGACCCATAACCACCGGCGGCTATGATAGAGTGGGCTGGAGCAACATCCTGGTTCAATAACAAAGACTTGGGGTAATGGGTCCTGGCTTTCGCCAGGACGACGTCAAAGCAGGATGACCACAGAAAACGGCGACACCTGCCGAGGGTTGACGGCGGGTGGCCGTCGCGCCATTGAGCAGGGGACCTGGTGAGCCAATCCGCCCCCTCGAAAACCAGCCGGAAGCCAAGCCCAAAATGCCCGTTCGCCTCGACCGCAGCAGCGCCGATTTTGACCAGCGATTTGCGGCCTTCCTCGCCGCCAAGCGCGAGGTCTCGGCCGACGTCGAGGCCGCCGCGCGCGCGATCGTCGACGATGTGGCCAGGCGCGGCGATGCCGCCCTGCTCGAGGCCACGGCAAAATTCGACCGGCTGACGCTGGATGCGGCCTCGCTGCGCGTCACGGCCGGCGAGATCGAGGCCGCGGTTGAGGCCTGCGATGCCGCAACGCTGGATGCGCTCAAACTCGCGCGCGACCGCATCGAGACCTACCACGTCCGGCAATTGCCGAAGGACGAGCGCTTCACCGACCCGCTCGGCGTCGAGCTCGGCTGGCGCTACACCGCGATCGAATCCGCCGGCCTCTACGTGCCCGGGGGGACTGCGGCCTATCCGTCCTCGGTGCTGATGAACGCCGTGCCCGCAAAAGTCGCCGGCGTCGCGCGCCTCGTGATGGTGGTGCCGTCGCCCGACGGCAAGCTCAATCCGCTGGTGCTGGCGGCGGCAAAGCTCGGCGGCGTCACCGAGATCTATCGTGTCGGCGGCGCGCAGGCGGTGGCCGCGCTCGCCCACGGCACCGCGACGATCGCGCCGGTGGCCAAGATTGTCGGCCCCGGCAATGCCTATGTCGCCGCCGCCAAGCGGCTGGTGTTCGGCAAGGTCGGCATCGACATGATCGCCGGCCCCTCCGAGGTGCTGGTCATCGCCGACGACACCGGCAATGCCGATTGGATCGCCGCCGACCTCCTGGCGCAGGCCGAGCACGACACGAGCGCGCAATCGATCCTGATCACCGATTCCGCGCGCCTTGCCGCCGATGTCGAGAAGGCGGTCGAAGCCCAGTTGAAGACGCTGCCGCGTGCCGCGATCGCAGGTCGCTCCTGGGCCGACTTCGGCGCCATCATCATGGTGAAGAATCTCACCGATGCGATCCCGCTGGCGGACGCCATCGCCGCCGAGCATCTCGAGATCATGACCACGGACCCGGATGGGCTTGCCGCAAAGATCCGCAACGCCGGCGCGGTGTTCCTCGGCGCGCATACGCCGGAGGCGATCGGCGATTATGTCGGCGGCTCCAACCACGTGCTGCCGACGGCGCGCTCGGCGCGGTTCTCCTCGGGGCTGGGGGTTGCCGACTTCATCAAGCGCACCTCGATCCTGAAATGCGGCCCGGATCAGCTGCGTGCGCTGGGCCCGGCCGCGATGACGCTCGGAAAGGCGGAGGGGCTTGATGCCCATTCGCGCTCGGTTGGATTGCGCCTCAATCTGTCATGACCAGGCCGCCCGAACAGGACGACTCGACCAATCGCATCGTCGCGGTCACCCTCGACGAGGAGTCGATCGGCCGTTCCGGGCCCGACATCGAGCATGAGCGTGCGATCGCGATCTACGATCTGATCGAGCAGAACCTGTTTGCGCCGGAGGGCGCCGACGGCAAGGGGCCGTTCACGCTGCATATCGGCATCACTGGCAACCGGCTGATGTTCGACATCCGCTGCGAGGACGCGACGCCCGTGGTCGTGCATCTGTTGTCGCTGGGGCCGTTCCGGCGGATCGTGAAGGACTATTTCATGATCTGCGATAGCTACTATCAGGCGATCCGCACCGCGACGCCGGACAAGATCGAAGCCATTGACATGGGCCGCCGCGGCATCCATGACGAAGGCTCGCGCACGCTGCAAGAGCGGCTGAAGGGCAAGGTCCGGGTCGATTTCGAGACCTCGCGACGCCTGTTCACGCTCATCACTGTCTTGCACTGGAAGGGTTAGGTGCGATGGCGGGTCCGCCACGCGCACGCGATCCGCAATCGGTGCTGTTCGCCTGCGCGATGAACAGCGTGCGCTCGCCGATGGCCGAGAGCCTGCTGCGGCACATGTTTCCGCAAGGCCTCTACGTGAAGTCGGCCGGCGCGAGGAAGGGCGAGCTCGATCCCTTCGCGGTCGCGGTGATGGACGAGCTGGGGCAAGACATCTCCACCCACAAGCCGCAGACCTTCGAGGAGCTGGAGGATTGGGAGGGGCTGAACTTCGACCTCATCATCACGCTGTCGCCGGAGGCGCATCACAAGGCGCTGGAGCTGACCCGCACGCTCGCCGCCGATGTCGAATACTGGCCGACGCATGATCCGACCACCATCGAAGGCAGCCGCGACCAGAAGCTCGCCGCCTACCGCGACGTCTGCGACCAGCTGTTGATGCGTATCCGCAGGCGGTTTGCGAAGGTGGGGGCGGCGAGCGGGTAGCCCTCGCGCCCCGGACGCAGCGCCTCCTCTCCCTCGCCCCGCTTGCGGGGAGAGGGGCGGGGTGAGGGGGAGTCTCCGCGAGGACGGTGAAAGTTGAGCGCGCGGATGCTCCCCCTCACCCGGATTGCATCTTCGATGCAATCCGGCCTCTCCCCGCACGCGGGGAGAGGCGTAGAGGCCGTAACACCGGCGTCACAGACCGCAGGCACACGCATGCTGGGCCCGTCGAATCAGTAAAGTCCGGGTTCCCGGGTTGTGAAATCAGCCCCCTTCCGATAGGTTCCGCGCGCAATTCACCCCCTGCTTCATCCCCCAAATCACCTGATGCTCGGCCGCCCCAAATTCGTTCTTGCCTCCGGTTCGCCGCGGCGCCTGTCGCTGCTCAACCAGGCCGGCATCGAGCCGGACGCGCTCCGGCCGGCCGACGTCGACGAGACGCCGAAGCGGGGCGAGCTGCCGCGCGCCTGCGCCAACCGGCTCGCGCGGGCCAAGGCCGATGCGGCGCTGAAGTCTGTGCAGCTCGACGACGAGTTGCGCGGCGCCTTCATCCTCTCCGCCGACACGGTTGTGGCGGTCGGCCGCCGCATCCTGCCCAAGGCCAACCTCGTCGACGAGGCCGCGCAGTGCCTGCGGCTGCTGTCCGGCCGCAACCACCGCGTCTACACCGCGATCTGTCTCGTCACGCCGCGCGAGGCCTTCCGCCAGCGCCTGGTCGAGACCCGCGTGCGCTTCAAGCGCCTCTCGGAGGACGACATCCAGGCCTATATCGGCTCCGGCGAGTGGCGCGGCAAAGCCGGCGGCTACGCCGTGCAGGGCATCGCCGGGTCCTTCGTGGTGAAGATGGTCGGCTCCTACACCAACGTCGTCGGCCTGCCGCTCTACGAGACCACCACGCTGCTCGGCGGCGAGGGTTTTCCGATCCGCTTCGGCTGGCTCAACGCAGTCGGCGTGTGAGAGCGGCGACAAAAATATCGAAAACAACCCCATGCACAGTAGAATGGCCCACCGGGTCCTTGCGGAGGACGCATGCGCCGCCGCCCGAGGAACCCGTTTGCCGACAGGCTCTTGACCCCCGCAACCTCGTAGACGCCGCCCCGATCATGGACCACCAAGTCAAAAAGCCCGCCAGTCCCCTCAAGACCTGCGCGATCTGCGGCAAGCCGCAGTCCGAGGCCACCCGTCCGTTCTGCTCGTCGCGCTGCCGCGACGTCGACCTGAACCGCTGGCTGAAGGGCTCCTACGTCATCCCCGGCAAGGATGACGAGGTCGATGACGTCGAATAACTAAGTAGTTTCAAATGGTTGCCTGATGAGGGCGGAGCGCTCGCCGGCGTCATCCCAATCTCATCCCAGCTTGTGCACAGCCGGGCCAAGCTCCGAGAGGCCATCGGCGAAGCGTGGGTGGACAGGCCGCTCCGAGCCCACTATAAACCGCCCGCTCGATGGGCCTTGGCCCCTCTTTGGAGCACGCCCAGGTAGCTCAGTTGGTAGAGCATGCGACTGAAAATCGCAGTGTCGGTGGTTCGATTCCGCCCCTGGGCACCAAACTACGCTTTTGTGCGCTAGACTGCGATTTTGTGCAATGACGTGAGTGCTGGCCTAGGGGTCCATTACGTCGCGCGTTCGCCGTCGAGCATCACCAACGAACTCGGCTTTACCGAGGCAACCGTCGCAGCACTGGTCGGCCATGCCAACGGCTCGGTAACGAGCAAGTACATCCATACGCTCGACACGGCGCTTATCGTGGCTGCGAACACAATCTCGGGCTACATTCAAGGGCTCCTTGACGGCATCGAATCCAAGCAGACCGCCTATGCGTTAGACCGTGGTTCACGCAAAGCTGCCCTGGCCCGCTTCCTGAAGAGGCTTCCAGCGCTGAACTTGACGAGCCCGAACAGGAGTCTCAGTTGGCCGCGCAGCTTTGCATTGTGGCGAGGTGTTTCGTCGGCGCGGCGATAGAGTCGCGCAGCGCGACGCTGCTCTTGGGACGGGGCACCGGACGCGCGAGCACCCGACATGATTCGAACGTGTGACCTTTGCCTTCGGAGGGCAACGCTAAGCGACCGCCTGAAATAGCAATTTGAGATGGTTGCATGTCCCCGCAACCAACTCAAATTGCTAAACCCCACCCCTGGTGGCTGGGTTTTCGTTTTGAGAGCGACCGTCAGGACTTCAGCCAGATCGCCTCGGACATCGATCCCAACCCATGCTTGCTCGAGCTCGGCCAGCGGCAACCTCTCTCTGCCGGATTGTGTGTTTGACGGGAAGTCGATTGAAATTTCGGGGACCCGCCCGATGGGCTTTATCGTTCCGCCGTTTGGCTAGCACCGGGGAGCCCCCATGGGTGGCTAAAACAGATAAAAACGCTATGGTTGCAGCGCGATCCCGCCGATCGAAGCAGCCTTGCGAAGCATTGAAAATATCATCAGATCGTTCCTTTGGATCGTTTCTGTTTTGGCACTCACGTGCCGGGATCGCTTTAGCTGTATGGGGCTACTGCGGGCCTAGATTGAGGTCGCAAATCGCAAGAGCGCCCGCTCCGCACACGCTGATATAGAGCAGGCCACCGATCACAGCGATATTGCCCATGAAGGCGTTGCGCATCATCGCGCGGATCTGTGCAGGGTTTTTGACGGACCAAAACTGCAGGAAGGCGAGCGAGACAAAGGCCAGGAACAGCGCCAATCCGATCGCCGCAATTCGGGCATAGAGCCCCAGACCAAGTGCGAGTGCACCGGCGAGCTCGAACGCACCGGTCAGCCGCATGAGAAGCGCAGGCACGGGCAAATGAAGAGATGCGACCTGCTCCATCTCCATCGGATCGAGCCGGAACTTGTCCATCGCGCTGACAACGAAGAGTGATCCGATCGCAATGCGTGCGATCACCAGCGTTGCGTCTGCCTCGATCATGGATGGTCTCCTGTAATGTTTGGCTGGCTCGACCGAGCGATCTCACTTTGATCACTGGGCGTTGCGGACGGGATGCATGTTGCGTTTTGGGGTGAAGGGACCTTCCGGCGGGGACGTCATCAGTACGACCATCACGAGTCCCAGAAGCGCAGCCCAGAACGTCAGCCAGAACCCGTCGATGTAGGCGAGAACATTGGCTTCGCGCCGGACCAGGGCAGCCATGGTGCTGAGCCCCCGGGCTGTCGCAATATCCGATCCATGGCTGATGAAAGGCGCGGTGATCTGAGAGAGAGCTTGTGTGACGCCGGCGTCACCGGCGGCGACGTGTTGACCGAGCAGGTTAGAGTACGTCTGTTCGCGGACACGCAGCCAGGTCGTGATCAGGGCCACGCCGATTTCCGCGCCGCCGAGGCGCAAGACCTGGATATAGGCCGAGAAGGCCGTCGCGCGAGTTGGATCGGCATTGGCGAAGGCATAGATCATGATCGCAATGAATGTCAGGCCGTACCCCACCGACTGAAGAAGCGCGAGGGGCACGAAGGCCGCGGGATCCCAGTCGCTGGTCAGTCGTGTGCCGAGCAAGCCGGCGGCTGCAAATGCCGAGAGACCGAGGATCAGCACGAGCCGGGCATCGATCCGTCGCAGCAGGACGACGGCCAGCGGAACCAGCAGCAGGAGCGGCAGCGCGACGTAATTCAGCAGCAGCGGACCGATTTGTTCGGGTCTCAATAGCCGAACCGTCGTGAGGAAATTGGGGATGAGCGCGACGTTGGACAGGCTGGTCAAGATGAAGCAGAGCGCGGCGAGCAGCATCAATCCGATGTTGCGCGAGAGGATGACGCTCGCTCTGGCCCAGGGCTCCGGCACGATGGCCTCGTTCACCAGGAATGCCGCAATCAGCGCCGCGCCGCCGCACAGAAGGGCCAGGACCGTACCGGAGGAGAGCCAGTCGAGCCGGTTGCCCTGATCGAGCCCTGTGTAAAGCAAAGTGAGTCCCGCGCCGAACAGCAGCATGCCGCCCCAGTCAGCCCGGCGCAGCAGATCGTAATTGATCGGCACGGACGGGGCGCCAAGATAGACGAACAAGGTCATGAGCGGAGCGAGCAGTGCATCGCCCCAATAGACCCATTCCCATCCGAGGGTCTGAACATACATCCCCACCAGGGAGATGCCGGCATTCGCCGTGAATGCCAGCCGAAACGCATAGAGCGCCATGGCCGGCAGCCACCATCGGGGTGGCAGGTTGCGCAGGATCACCATCATGGTGGCCGGCACGAATACGCCGAGACACAGCCCATGGACGATGTGCAGAGCGAGCAGCAGATCGACTGCGCGCACAAAGGGGATGACGATCGAGACGACGGTGTAGAGCAGCGTCGGAATTAGGAATAGGCGCCGGATGCCGATCGTCGAGGCAAACCAGGCAACGGCTGGCGCGATCATGATCTGTGACGCGGTTCCGGCGGTACTGAGCCAGGCACCTTCGTCGAAGCTCAGACCGAAGGCCCCCTTGATGTCGACGAGCCCGATCGCGAAGAAGCGGCTGTGAAAGCCGACGATGAACGGCCCCAGCAGAACGGCTGCGACCGCGTAAAGTGGTTGGTACGGCGAGGTGGGCTTGGCCGCCGGGTCGCTGTCGCCTTTCTCCACGGAACCGTTCACGGCTGTGCGCTCTGATTGCGGGAGGCTTCAGTATGGATGCGTGTCGTGACCGACATACCTGAGCGAAGGCGCTCAAGCAGCTTCTGGTTCGGTGCGAAGCCGATCCGCACGGAAATCCGCTGCACCACCTTGGTGAAGTTGCCCGTCGCATTGTCGGCAGGCAGCAGCGCGAGTTGCGACCCGCTTGCCGGAGAGAGGCGCTCGACATAGCCGTGCAGTACTTCGCCGGGGAATGTATCGACCGTGATATCGACGGGCTGTCCCTCGGTCACCCGTGTCAACTGGGTTTCCTTGTAATTGGCGATCACATAGATTTTGGGGAGCGCCGTAATCGTGATCAGGCTGCTGCCGACATTGACATAGTCACCCTGTTGCACCCCTCGTTCGCCGACGACGCCGTCGAATGGGGCAGTGATCCGGGTATAATCGAGGTGCAGTTGCGCTGCCGCGAGAGCGGCCTCGGAAGTCTGCAAGTCAGCAGCACGTTGCGCCTTTGTGCCAATCAGTACGTCGAGCTGTCGTCGCTGCGCTTCCACGGCAGCTTCGCTCGCCCGCAGGTCACTCTGGGCCTTGACGTGGGAGGCAACGACTTGTTCGACTTTTTGCTGCGTGGAGAAACCCGATTGTGCAAGCTTCTCCTGTCGCTCGCGTTCCTGGCGAGCCTGAATTTCTTGCGCCAATGCAGATGCCTGTTGTGCTTCGGCTTGTGAGATCGTGGCACGCTGCAGCGCGATCTGGTTATCGAGGTTGCTATGTGCAGTTCTGGCTGAGGCAGCAGTGGCCACGGCCTGAGCAACCTGGACGGTATAATCAGAGGGATCGATTTCTGCTAGCAGATCGCCGGCTTTGACACGCTGGTAGTCTTTGACCCCGATTGCACGCACCGTTCCGGCGACTCTGCTTGCGAGGCGCGTCATCTCTGTTCGAACATATGCGTTGTCTGTCTCCTGAACCGCGGCCTGGGCTGTCCACAGGTCCCATCGTGTGATCGCGATGGTGACAAAGCCCAGGATGATCGCAAGCGCGAGCGCCGGAATGCCGAAGCGTCCGAGCGCGCCCCACAGGGCGGGCGAGATCGTCCGTTCGGCTCCCGGATGCGGCACCCGTTCCGGGAGCGGCACCTCGGCAGCATCCGCGGGGGGCTGGGGCAGGGGCATCGACATGTGTCGCTCATCCGCCGCTGATGGTGCCCGCGCGCGTGGCATGCGCATCGCGATCGACCAGAAAGGCCAGGAGTGTGGACGGACGAATGGCCTTGATCGCCGGAAGCGCGGTCTCGTTGTCGGCGAGCGCATCTCCCTTCAAAAGATGGGCGGCGCCGGCATTGATCTCGCCGTCGAAGACATACAGCAGTTGCTGCATGCCATCGGCACGCGGGATTTCAATCTCGCGGCCGGCCGGCAGGTGCGCGTCATAGACGATGACCTGCTGGCGGATCGTGAGCGGCGCGTCGCTTGTCTCCGGCGCGGCGATGAGATGCCAGTTGCCGTCGGCAACGGTGTCGTCGCGGTCGTGGAACTGGACTTCGCCGGGCAGATCCGCCTCGCGCGGGCGGATGAAGATCTGAAGCATTTCAACGGGGTCTGAAGGCGCGGATTCCTCATGCCAGAAGCTCTTGCCTGCATTCATCATCATCAGTCTGTGCGGAGACAGCGCAACGCGGTTGCCAGACGAGTCCTCGTGCACCATGGTGCCGTGCCACATGTAGCTGAGTATCTCGTCGTTGACGTGCTCGTGGAATCGCACCACGGTGCCGACGCCGAGATTGGCGTGATCGAGGACGGCGAGCGGCCCGAAGGCGGGATCGGCGTTCGATCCGAAGACACGGCCCGGCCGCACGCGCCGGATCTTGAATGGCCCTTGCTCGAAGCCGCGGCTGGCCTGTGCGCACAGAATTCTCAACACGTCAGGAAACTCCCTGCTGAGCTTTTGTAACGGTCTTGCGGATCAGCTCAGCGACGAATTCGGGTTTCTCGTCTGGCATCCAGTGCCCGCAATTCTCAACGATCCCCGTATCGACCTTCTCGGCGATCAGCTTTGCGGCGTTCCCCGAATAGTCAGCCATGACCATTGCAGAGCCATAGGATGCAACAGGAATGGTCAGCTTTCGCGCGCTGAATTCTTTTAGCTGCTCGCCGGTCTCGGGGATCGCGTGATAGTGCATCAGGCTCGCGCGCAAGGCGCCGATCCCGCTATAGGCGCGGATGTAGTCCGCGGCCTCGTCGGGCACTACCGCATGGGGATTGAAAGCGAAGCTCCGGTAGAAATGATTCAGGTAGGCTGGGATATCTGCCCCGATCATCTTGGCGGCCATATCCACGTCCTGATGGAATTTCAGATGCCAGAACAGTGTCACCAGGTCGGGGACGTTATCGCTGACGATGCCCCACAGCGGCGCTTCGATCAGGGTGAGGGACGCGCAGTGATCGCGGTGCTTGGCAGCGAAGGCGTAAGCCACCGGGCCGCCGACATCATGGGCGACGAGATGGACGCGCCCGAGACCGAAATGCCGAACCAGCGCCAGGATATCGTCGGACTGGGTTGACGCATCATAGCCTGTCAACGGCTTGGAACTGTCGCCGCACCCGCGCAGATCAGGTGCTATGAGCTGATAGTCGCCGTCGAGCAAGGCGCTGACGCGCTCCCACTGCCGGCTTGTCTGTGGCCAGCCGTGCAGGAGCACAATGGTTTCGTCGCCCTGGCCGGACGACAACGCATGCAGGAAGCCGCCATCGAAGGGAACGCGGTGACTGATGTGGTTCATTGCAAGGTTCTCTGCAACTAAAGAGAATTGGTGGTGCAACATGCGCTGGTGATGGTCAGTCGATGGGCGGGCCGACGAATTCGACGCCGTATTTCGCTGCGAGCTCGTTCACCCTGTCCGTCCCGTCCTGCGTTGAAAGCCCCTCTTTCGCGACCGCACGGAAGAAGCCTTCGCCGTACCCCGGGGACAGCATGACGAGCACGCGGGATGTGCCGGGGCCGATGCCTTTGAAGGCGTGGCGCGCGCCAGGCGGGATCAACGCGGTCGTTCCCGGCCCGGCCATGGCTTCCGTTCCGTCACAGTGAAACTTCACTGACCCGGACAGCACCGTGAACATCTCGTGCGCGTCATAATGGATGTGCAAAGGAGGGCCGTCCCCTTCTTCGATTTCCTCCTCGAACACGCAGAACGCGCCGCCCGTATCTTCGGGCGTGATCCGGAAATAGCGCTTGAATCCGAAAACGCTGTTGGCCTCACCCGTGGCGAGCGCATTGACGATCGGTATGTGTTTTTGGGTCATGTTCCGTCCAGCCTTCTTGATCTGTTTGATCTATGGTGGGGCTTAGGCGGCGCGCTCTTCGACAAATGCACCTCGATGAACCGGAGGGATTTGTCGAAGAGCCGCAGCGTTTCGAGGAAGATATCCGCCGCATTGGCGGCTCCAGTCTTGTCCGCCGCGTCGATCGCGTCGCGTTCGCCGGTTACGACTGGATGGGCGGAAGAACGTCGGTGAACAGCAACTGGATGAGCTGTTGGCCCTTGGGCGTGCCCCAATTCTGGGCGAGTTCAGCGAGCATGGTGTTGGTGGCCGTCAGGATGACGCCGGCGTCCTGCATGCGGCGGCGGGACATGTCCTCGGAAAGCTCGTACGGCGAACCTGAAGCGTCCATGACGGCCTGCACGTTGTAGCCTTCGGTCACCGCGTCGATCGCCGGGAAGACGAGGCATACGTCGGTCGTCACGCCGGCCATGATCAGGTTCTTTCGGCCGGTCGCCTCGACAGCCGCCTTGAAGTTGGCGTCGGTCCAGGCGTTGACGATGCCTGCGCGCTTGACGCGCTTGTCGTAGGCGTCTGGCAGAATGTCTTTCAGCTCCGGCAACAGCGGTCCCTGCACACGGTCCTCCTGGCTGGAGGTCAGCACCGTCGGGATGCCGAGGATTTTGGCGGCCTTGGCCAGTGCGAGCGACATGCGCTTGGCCAGCGCGACGTCGATATTCTTGATGAGCTGCATCGTGCCAACCTGATGGTCGATCAGCAGAAGCGCCGAATTCTCGGGGGTGAAGGTCGTGGTCATGGCTAATCTCCTGTGCTCGTTGTGAGCTCCGCGGCTCCTTCTGGAAGCTAGGGTTGGAACGAAACGTTGAGGAGACTTGATATTTGCTACCATCATGTTCCATAAATGAAACATGAAGACCTTCGGCGATTTTGACGGCCTCGCGTTGTTTATCCGCATCGTGCAGGCTGGTGGGCTCGCCTCAGCCGAGCGCGCGACGGGGATCCCGAAGGCCACGCTGTCGCGCCGGCTGTCGGTCCTGGAAGAGACCCTGAACGTCCGGCTTGCGCGCCGGACAAAGAAGGGCGTGGTGCTGACAGAGCAGGGGCAGCAACTCTTCGAGCGAGGCCGGACCGCCTTCATGCTGGCCGAGCATGCCGTTGCCGAGGTTCAGGATAACCGCGTCGCACTATCAGGCTTAGCTCGCTTGTCGCTTCCCCCGGACATGGCGAGCGCCGTTCTTGCTCCCGTTCTGTTCGCCTTCAAGGCCAGACATCCCGACGTCACAATAGAGATGACGCTAGCGGATCGCAGGGTCTCGCTCATCGAAGAAGGATACGATCTCGTCGTTCGCATGGGACCGGTTGCGGACTCCGAACTGATGTTCAGAAAAATCGCCGATGTGCCGCGCGTGCTGGTCGCCAGTCCCGCCTTCCTCTCCGCCCATCCCGGCCTGAGCAACCCACAAGACGTGGAAGCGCTGCCGGCGCTCGCGATCCGCCGCGATCTGATCGAATGGGATTTAAAAGATGCTCACGGGACCCGGGTTGTCGTACGCCCCCAGATCGCCTTTGCTGCAAACCGCCAGACCATTCTTGTCGATGCTGCTCGCGCTGGTCTCGGTATTGCAAATCTGCCCGTGTTCCTGATCAAGGACGCCATGGCAACCGGCGCGCTCGTTCCCGTCCTGCCTGGCTGGGAGCCGTCACCTGTCGAGACGACCGCGTTGTGGCAGAGGGACAGAATCACGGGACGCCTGATCAAGGCCATCGTCGGCGTGTTTGAGGAAGCCTTGCGCGCCAAACTCGCCGAGGTCTAGATTGCTGTCCCAATGCGTGCTTGGGCTGCTGCGTGAAAATATCAGAGCCGTTCGCATTCGATCGCGGTACACGGTGGCCAAATGCGCAATCGAATTGCGGTATCGTTCGTCACCAATCATCCGGCCTTTCCCAAGCGCTCCTGCGGAAATTCGATGAAGCGCTGCGTCTTTGCCGGCAGCAGGCGCGTCCCGGTTTATTTCGATCTACCGGTCGGCGGAAGTGAAGGACTATATCAACAAGAAGTATGCCCGATTCTACATTCCGGTGTGGTGAGCGGGGCAGCAGGCCCAAAGCAGAGCATCCCCAACGCGCAGCCCTCGCAAGCCACTGCAGTACAATACTCTTTCTTCCTCACTTTCGCACTGGCCGGCTTGACACGTGCCTTTGGAGGGCAGCGGTCACCCCACGCGCCCGGCCGCGAAATATTCTTTCGTCAATCACAATCCGGAAGTGAGCGCCTTCCCCAAGGGGGAACTTAAAAGTCGTTCACGTGATAGCCGGCCAAAAGCCCGGCTCGCCCTCGCAAGTTAGGCGCCCCTCCAATAGGAAAACTGGGCGCCTCCGATGGCGGTGCAGCCGACCTCCGTCAACTACGCCAAGCGCTCAGGCCACCATACTAAGGACAAAGAGCGGTTCGTCCTGTCGGTGGTTACGTATGATTCCCTCCCTGGGCACCATTCCTGTGTGACTAGCGCCCGGAGCTCCCCGCTACGCCTCAACCCCCGTACAGATAGTTCGGCAGCCACAGCGTCATGCCGGGCCAGAGGTACATGATGACCATGCACAGGATGACGATCATCATGTAGGGCATCATGCCGGCGAAGATCTGGTTGAGCGTGACATGCTTCGGTGCGACGCCCTTGAGGTAGAACGCCGACATCGCGACCGGCGGTGACAGGAACGCCGCCTGCAGGTTTACGAACACCAGCGTCCCCCACAGGATCGGGTCGATGTTGAAGTGCTTCAGCATCGGCAGGAAGATCGGCACGAAGATGATGATGATCTCGGTCCATTCGAGCGGCCAGCCGAGCACGAAGATGATCGCCTGCGACAGGAGCATGAACTGCACCGGTGTCATGTTGAGCGACAGGACCCATCGCTCAAGCAGCGCCTGCCCGCCGAGAATTGCGAACACTGCCGAGAACAGCGCCGAGCCGACGAACAGCCAGCACACCATCGCGGTGGTCTTCGCGGTCAGGAACACCGCTTCCTTGGTACGCTTCCAGTCGAGCGTGCGGGCTTGCAGCGCCAGCAAGAATGCGCCAAAGGCGCCAACGGCGGCGGACTCGGTCGCGGTGCAGATTCCGAACAGGATGACGGCGAGCACGACGACGGTGAGAATGCCGAGCGGCATGGTCGACGAGGTCAGCAGTTTCACAACCGAGAGCCGCTCGGCGTCGAACCTCCAGTAGTAACGAACCTGCAACAGCGCGCAAACAGCCGCGATGCCCCAGAACCAGAGGTGGAATTGGAGCCCCGGCCCCAGTTCAGCGGGCGTGGCCTCGTGCGTAACCAGCTCTGGCGTGCCCAATTGCTGCACGCCGGTTACCGGAAGTTCGACGGCAGCCTGCTGGTGAATAACCACGTACCACCAGATGGTGGCCATCGTGCCGGCGACGATCGTAAACGGCACCAGCGCGTAACCGAGGTTTGAGAGCAGCATCCAGTAGCTGACGGGACGGCCTTCCGCGTCGATCCGCCTTGCCTGCGTCGGCGAGATCAGCCCCTTGATCAGCGAGACCAGGATCGTTTGCGAGCGATAGGTGTCCTCGAACTTCGACAGCCACGCCGGCACCGGAACCTTGGTTTGGTCCTCCGGCAATGGCGGGGCGATCTTCGGACTGATCATCGCCCAGGCGACTATGTAAATGAGATACAGGAACGACAGAAAGAAGCCCGGGAACATCGCCGCCGCGTACAGCTTGACGATCGACTGACCGGCGACCGCGGCATAGACGATGATCATGACCGACGGCGGAATCAGGATGCCGAGCGTGCCGCCGGCCGTGATGACGCCGGCGGCGAGCTTCACGTCGTACCCCGCCTTGAGCATGGGATTGAATGCGATGACGCCCATCAGCACCACCACCGCGCCGACAAGGCCGCTCGCGATCCCCCAAAACGTGCAGACGATCAGGGTCGCGACCGCAAGCGAAGCCGGCACGCGGCGGAACGCGAGCTGGATCGAATAGAACATCCTGTCGACCAGCGCGCCGCGCTCCATCACGTAGCCCATCAGCACGAACAGCGGGATGGAGATCAGGACGTCGTTGGTCATGGCGCCGTAGGTGCGCTCAACCATCAAATCGAACACGCGGTTGTCGGCCCACGAATGCGTCGGGTCGTAGAACGCGATGTAGCCAAAAAATATGCCGAGGCCCATCAGCGTGAACGCTGTCGGGAAGCCCATCATGATCACAACCACGATGAGCGTGAGCATCAGGAGCCCGAGTGCCGGATCGCTCATGTGTTCACGTCCCCGCCCATACCGCGCTGGCGCGCACTCTCGTCGATTTCATGCGCCCGCTCGATGGCGATCTTGCGCGATTCCTCGTCGACATATTCGCTGTGGGCGAGCTGCTGCTCGATGACGTCGATCTCGGCGACGTCCCTCAGCCGGCTGGGCCATTCGCCGGTCCGCAGGCAGACGACGCAACGCACGATCTCGGCGACGCCTTGCAGCATCACCAGCGCACCGGCGATGGGGATCACGGATTTGAAGTGATAAACCGGCGGCCCATCTGCCGTCACGTTCGAATGCTCCGCGATCCGCCACGAGTCGGAAGCGTAGTCAAAGCCCGCGTAGATGAGGGCGGCGATGCCCGGGATAAAGAAAACCGCATAGAGCACGATGTCCAGCGACGCCTGCATGCGCGGCCGCATCGAGCTGTAGAGGAAGTCGCCGCGGACATGGGCGTTCTGCGCCAGCGTGTAGGCGCCGCACAGCATGAACGCGCTTCCGTACAGCATGTTCTCAAGGTCAAAGATCCACGCCGTCGGCATGTTCATGATGTAGCGCTTGAACACTTCGATGCAGACGACAGTCATCAGCAATATGATCAACCAGGCCGCGGCCTTGCCGCACCACGTGCTGATTTCGTCAATGACAAGCAAAAATTTCTGGACGGTCATTGGTCGCCGCCGATTAATCCGAGGAAAGAATGAAATGACAAAGCACCATCCGGTCGCCGTCCCGAACGGTGCCTCGCCGATTCAATATGTCGTCAGGACTTCTTCGCGGTCCCTTTTGGCCCGAAGTAGTAATCGAACGCCATCTTGCGGTCGACTACGGTGTCCTGCTCCCATTGCGTCGCCCGCCTGGCAAACGCGATCTGCGATTCGACGATTTCCTTGAACAGCGGATTTTCCGCCGACTTCTTCTTGACGATTTCGTCGTAGATCTCGAGCTGCGCCTTGAGAATGGAGTCCGGCGTCTTGTAGAACTTCACCTTGTCCTTGGTCTGCAGCTCGATGTAGTCCTGCGAATAACGGTCGATCGCCTTCCATTGCATCTCTTGCGAAGCGGCGCTCACCGCATTGGCAATGATCGCCTTCATCTTGTCCGGCAGCGCGTCGTACTTGGTCTTGTTGAAGGTGATTTCGAGCTGCTCGGCGTTCTGGTGGTAGCTCTGCAGCATGCAGACCTTGGAGACGTCGGCGAAGCCAAGCAGGCGGTCCGACGAGGCGTTGTTGAACTCGGCTGCGTCGAGCAGGCCGCGATCCATCGCCGACACGATTTCGCCGCCCGGCAGCGCGTTGACCGCGGCGCCCATGGCGGTGAACATGTCGATGGAGATGCCGACGGTGCGGTATTTGAGGCCCTTGAGATCGTCGACGCTGGCGACCGGTTTCTTGAACCACCCGAGCGGCTGCGTCGCCATCGGTCCGTACGGGAACGACACGACGTTCAGGCCGACCGATGCATACAGTTTGGCGAGAAGCTCCTTGCCGCCGCCCCACCTGTGCCAGGCGAGCAGCATGTTGGCGTCCATGGCGTAGCCCGGACCCGAGCCCCACAACGCCAGCGCGTTCTGCTTGCCGTAGTGGTAGACCAGCACGCCGTGGCCGCCGTCGAGCGTGCCTTTCGACACCGCATCGATCAGCCCGAACGCGGGCACCACGGCGCCGGCGGGAAGCACCTCGATCTTGAGGTCGCCGCCGGTCATGTCGTTGACCGTCTTGGCGTAGTCGAGCGCGTATTCGTGGAAGATATCCTTCGACGGCCATGTGCTCTGAAAGCGCATACTCATTGGGCCCTGCGCGCTAACGATCGTCGGCGCGGCTACCGTCGCGGCGGCCCCCGCAGCAGCGAACTTGAGAAAGCGGCGGCGGCTGGACGTACTTCTCTTGTATGATTTGGTCATAGTTTCCTCCTCCCTTGGGATAGTGATCCCTTGCGGATCAGCCCCTTTTTTATTGGGAGAAGTCAAAGACTTGCGCAGGGGATTGGCAAGAAATGTTCGGGATGATGCGACGCTACGACGCGGATTGCGGTAATGACGCGCCGCACAAGGATCAATGTGCTCGTGGTCGTCGCGGTTTGAACGGCGATCCGGCCATGTCGCACCGCGATCGGGTCGCCGGCTGCGAGCATCGCTGCGGCTCTGGCGATGGTGTGAACGATCTTCGAATCCTCGTCGGCCAGGACGACGCCGGGCCGTCAGGGTCTCCACTGTCGCGGCGAATGTCGTGGCTTCCACCGTCTTCATGTCGAACGGATTGCCGGTCGTCACGGCGCGGCGGATGTGAGGTGCCGGAAGGCGCAATCCGTCGCCGGCCGCTGTCCGGTTGCCGGGAGGCCGTGGTGCAACTCACGTCGGACCGTGATATCCTTCCGTTCCGGGACGGAATTGACTGTCCCCACATCTGGAAGGGCAAGGCCATGAGATATTCGTCGTGCTTCGTTGCTGGTCTGGTTGTTGCGATCTCGTCGACTGCACTCTGTGGCCTGAGCGGCGCGGCCATGTCGCAACCGACACCCTCGGGCGGCGCCGGCACCCAGCTTCCCGGCGTCGTGGTCGACGCGCCGAAGCAGGCGGCGAGGCCTCACAAGCCGACACAGCACGCGGTGGCCCGCAGCAGCGCGTCCGACCGGTCATCGCCAACCATCTCGACGGCGTCGGCGTCGCCGAAGTCAGACGCCGCGAAGCTTGCCAAGCTTGCCGCCGCCACGGGCAGCTGCGTCGGCGGCTGCCAATCGAGCTTCAAGACGGGCGATAAGCCCTGGGTTGGCTGCAATGCTTCGGGCGGCGTGTATTCGTTCACGTGCCGAAACGTCGGCAACTACAAGACCTACGACGAGTGCAAGGAGGCCGGGCGGATCACCGGCTGGCGATCCGGTGAAACCTCGGCGTATTGCAGCAGCCTGGCGTTGAAGTAACGGAGGCCGCGGCTGGAGGAGGCGAGGCCCGCCCCGGCGGGCCTGGCCCGGATTTGCAAGGCGACATCCGGGGCTTGCGGTTAACGCCCATCCCGCATGTCGCTTCGCTCATGCGGGCTACGTGGTTCTCGTGATATGGCTGGCCTCCACATCCCCGCGAGGCCCCCATGCTCCCCATTCCCGCCGACATCTTCACCGAGCCCGACGACGTCTCCCCCGACGGCCTCGCCAATCTCGGGCCGCTGCGCCGGCTCGCCGGCGTGTGGCAGGCGGACAAGGGCATCGACATCAACCCGAAGGCGGAGGGGCCGGAGCGGCGGACCTTCATCGAGCATATCCGGATGGACCCGATCGATCCGCAGGCCAACGGGCCGCAGCTGCTCTATGGGCTGCGCTATCACATCCACATCAACACGCCCGAGGAGGACATCACCTTCCACGACCAGGTCGGCTACTGGCTGTGGGAGCCCGCGACCGGGCTGATCATGCAGACGCTGGCGATCCCGCGCGGGCAGGTGCTGCTGGCGTCGGGCAAGGCCGCGCCGGATGACAAGACAATCGCGGTCACGGCGAAGCGCGGCGACACCGCTTACGGGATCTGCTCGACCGATTTTCTGGAACAAGCCTTCCGCACCGATTCTTACCGCTGCGACATCACCTTCAACGATGATGGAAGCTGGAGCTATCTGATCCAGACCGAGCTGTTCGTGCGCGGCGCGCCTTTCAATCATCACGACAGCAACACGCTCAAGCTCGTCGCGCCGCCCAAACTCAATCCGCTTGCGGTGATCGTGAACGATCGCGCCAAAGACGGTGGAAAGGGCAAAGGGCCGGCGACCTGAGGCGCAGGTACGGAGAATTTGCATGAAACCCTACGTCATCTGCCTGATGCACTCCAGCCTGGACGGCCGCACCCATCCCAGCCGCTGGCGGCCGAAGGGTGCGGGCGTGGACTGGTTCGAGAAGATCCATGAGGAGCTCGAGGGGGATGCCTGGGTGATCGGCCGTGTCACCGGCTCGGAATTCGCCAAGGGCAAGCCCTATCCCGCGACGACCGCGACGTTTCCGCGCGACAACTGGTTCGCGCGGCGCGATGCGGACACCTATGGCGTCGTGCTCGATGCGCACGGCAAGATCGGCTGGGGCCGATCGGACATCGGCGGCGATCCGATCGTCGTGGTGCTGACCGACAGCGTGCCGGATTCGCACCTGGCGGGGCTGCGCGGCGAGGGCGTGTCCTACATCTTCGCCGGCAAGTCCGAGATCGATCTGGCGCTGACGCTTGATATCCTCGATCGCGAGCTCGGCGTGAAGCGCCTGCTGGTGGAGGGCGGCGGCGTCGCCAATGGCGCGTTCCTGCGCGCCGGTCTGATCGACGAATTCAATCTGATCCTCAGCCCCGCGGTGGATGGCGCAAGCGGCGCTCCCTTCGTGTTCGACTCGACGGAGGCCGACAGCGACCGGCGCGCTCCGCTCACCGCGATGACGCTGGAGAGCACGCGGCCGCTCGGCGGCGGTGTTTTGCTGCTGCGCTATCTGATCCAGAACGAGCCGCAAGGCGCGGGCAGATAAAGCGCCGGCATGTCGGACAAGTCAGAGCACATCGTCATTGTCGGCGCCGGCGCGGCCGGCTTGATGGCCGCGCGCGAGCTTGCGCGTGCGGGCCGGCGCGTCACCATCCTGGAGGCGCGCGACCGCTGCGGCGGGCGCATCCATCCATTGCCCGCGTCGCAGTTCGCCTACCCGGCCGATGGCGGCGCCGAATTCGTCCATGGCGAGGCGCCGGTCACGCGCGGCCTGCTGCGAGAAGCGGGACTGTCGTTGCAGGTGATCGAGGGCGCGCAATGGAGCTTTGATGGCACAAAACTGTCGCGCGAGGATCGCCACGAGCCGCATGAGGCCGTGCTTCAAGCCGCGCTGAACGGGCTGAAGCACGACCTCACCGTCGCCGATTTCCTGCGCCGCCATTTTGCCGGCGACGCATATGCGCGGATGCGGCATTCGATCGAGCGCATGGTTGAAGGCTACGACGCCGCCGACCCCGAGCGCGCCTCGACGCTGGCGCTGCGCGAGGAATGGATGGATGGCGGACACGCCGGGCAGGCGCGCATCGCCGGCGGCTATGGTGCGCTCATCGACCTCCTGGTGAAGGAGTGCCGCAGGCATGGCGTTGCGATCCGCCTTGGTTGCGTGGTGTCGGCGATCGAGGAGAGCAGCGGCGCGGTGACCATCCGCTGCGCCGGCGGTGACGTGCATGGATGCGATCGCGTGATCCTCACCGTGCCGCTGCCGCTGTTGCGCGAGATCGCACTGCCGCAAGCTGCGCGCGCGAAGGCGGCTGCCGCAGATGACATCGGCTTCGGCAATGTCATCAAGATCCTGCTGCGCTTCGAGCGGCCCTGGTGGCGTGACGGCAGGGATGATCTCGCGGACATGACCTTCCTGCTGTCGGACCAGACGATCCCGGTGTGGTGGACGCAACGTCCCTCGGAGCATCCCGTGCTCACCGGCTGGTTCGGAGGTCCAAGAACGGCAGGACTCTCCGGCCTCGATTCGCAGGCGCTGATCGAGGCCGGGATTGGCTCGCTTGCCGCAATGTTCGGCCTGTCGCGCGACGATCTCGCACGCGATGTCGTGGCGGCCGCCGCCACGAATTGGGCCCACGACCGTTTCGCCCGCGGCGCCTATTCCTGGGYGACGCCGCAGACGCGCGCCGCGCAGGCGATCCTGGCGCGCGCCGACGGTCCGATCCTGTTCTCGGGAGAAGCACTCTATCGCGGCCGCGACATGGGCACGGTCGAGGCTGCGCTTGCGAGCGGCCTGGAGACGGCGGGCATGATTTTGCGGGAATGACGGCTTACATCAAGAACATGGATGGCCGGGACACGCCCGGCCATGACGATCAGCAGAAAGGCCCGCGCGCTTGCGGGCCTTTTGTTTTAGTAGCGGTAGCCGCCACTGCCGAAGCCCAACGTCACGCCGGGACCGCCGCCGCCGTAATATCCGTACGGTCCGCCGCCATAATAGCCGTGGTGCCGCGGGTAATAGCCGTAGCTCCGGTAGTGCGGACGATAGTAGCCGTGGCCATGATGGCGCCAGTGATGATGGCGGTAGCCATGATGGTGGTGTCTGTGCTGCGCGCTGATGTCGGTCGATTGGCCGGCCTGCGCGTTCTGCTTTACGTTTCCACCGCCAGCCGCATATGCCGCGGATCCGCCGGTCAACGCCGCAGCACCGACAGCGATCGCGACAAAGAGATACTTCATGTCATCACTCCAGTTGAGATGTCGAGTGACAACACATGGGCGTGCGGCGCGTTCCGGCCAGTGCGGGCGTCGAAACGACGCAGACGTAGTTCCGATTCACGCGTGAAGGATCGAAGGTCGCGCGATTTATTGTCGCATGACGCCGTGATCGCCATGCAATCGCCTTGCTGTTACGCCGCTGCGAGCGCAGCGATCACATCATCCGTGCTGACGATGCGGGCGAACTCGCCGTTGAGATTCGACAGCGTCATCGCATGGATCGCCTCGGCCGAATGCACATCGCCATCGGGGCCGACGCGATCGAACGTCCAGGTCGCGTCGCGCACGAGCCTTGCGTCGAAGCCGAGATTGCCGGCCATCCGCGTCGTCGTCTCGACGCAATGGTTGGTGGTGGCGCCGCAGATCACCAGCGTGCCGATGCCGGCCGCGCGCAGCCTGTCCTCCAGGTCGGTGCCGATGAAGGCGCTGTTGACGCGCTTCACGATCACGGGCTCCCCTCGCTGTTCGCGCGCCTCGTCCTTGACGGCGTGGCCGGAGCTCGTCGGCAGAAATGACGAGGTCGGCTTGGTGCCCTCGTGGCGGATGTGGAAGACCGGTGCGCCGCTCGCCCTGAACGCCGTCAGGAGATCAACGATGCGCGCGACCGCGTCCGGATTGTTGCGCCGCTTTCCCGCCGCCTCCCATTGGTCGAACGCGCGCTGGACATCGACGACGATGAGGGCAGGCAGAGGGCTGGTCATGGAGAGCGGCTTTCCGATGTGTCGAGCCGAGTATGCGAGGTGCCGGCTTGCGCAGGCAACGCCGAACTTCCCTCGTTTCGAGACGAAGCAAGCAATAGTGCGTAGGGTGGGTTAGCGAAGCGTAACCCACCTCTTTCGTCTCCGCGTAGATAGACGTGGTGGGTTACGCCTTCGGCTAACCCACCCTACGCAGAAAGCTCCATCCGGAATATTGCGCGGCAACTGATCCCTACTTGAACGGATCCTGGATCGACGGCGCGGATTGGCGGATGCGGCGCACGCTCACCGGCCTGCCGTCCGAGACGAACAGCAGCTCGTATCTGCGGCCCTCGCTGTCGGTCGCCGAGCAGGTGACGTCGGAGACCTGCTTGGCGGCGAAATTGCCGGTCTGGCGGCAGGTCCCGGTGGAGGTCTGCTCGGCCGGTACCGGCAGGCCGTCGACCTTCGGCCGGTCCTTGGAATTGAGCAGCATACGGTCGATCGGCAGCTCGTAGGAATTGTCGTCGGCCCGCTTGCCGTTCTCGCCGGAGAACGACACCACGTGGTTCTCATCGCTGGGGTCGTCGACGGCGACCGCGAAATTGACCCGGCCCTTGTCGCCATGGGCGTAGGCCACCGTCTTGCAGGCGAAGGTGCGCCCGGCGACCTTCAGTGTCTTGCAATGGCCCGACATCAGCGCCAGCAGGTCGATGAAGTTCTGCTGCTGCAGGGGCGGATTGTTGACCGGGATGGGGGTGGAAGACTCAGCAAAACAAGGGCTTGCGAAGACCATGAGGGTCGCGGCCAGAACCGGTCGGCGGAGGCGCATCGTCAGGCTCGCGTGCCAGGAGACCACGGACGTGGAAAGGTTCCGTGCAATAACCAGCGAACCACGAATTGGTTGCGATCCCGTTGTCCGTGCCAAGCCAGTCTGGAATACCACCGCGCCACCCGTCGGCGATTCGTGACATCGCCTCAATCCGTCCCGGACGTCACTTGCCGCCAGGGCCATGTTTTTTTCGTGGCGGAGCCGGCCCAGGCGCTAGGCCATCGCCGCCTGCCAGCGCTGATCGCGCAGGGAGGGGCGGCGGTGCAGGCGGGCATCGAGCAGGGCGCGGGCCTTGGGCAGTTCGCCGCCGCGCATGAGCGCGACGATGTAGGTGTCCTCGATCAGCTCGCGCTGGGCGTGGCTGCCGCCGATGCGGACGACCTCGCCGAGCACCGGTGCGAGCTCGCGCACGCAGGCCTCGTAATCCTCGCCGGCAAAGGCGGTCATCGCACGGCAGATCGCCGGCACCACGGGACCTGCGGGCAGCTTGCCCTCGGTGAGCCGCTGCTCGATCATGGCGAGGCGCGCGGCCAATGCCTCACGGTTTTGCGTGGCGGCCGCGAACAGCGCCATGTGCACGTCGGCAAAGGGCAGGCTCGATTTCGGGAACAGGCGTTGCGCCGCGGCGTCGGCCTCGGCCCAGAGCGCCTGCGGCACGGCATGGCCGTAGGCGGACAAGCGCCACAGCAGCGAGCCGCCGTCGGTGATCACGTTGAGCGGCGGCGCCTGCGTCGCCTGCGGCTGGAGCACGTCGGCATAGATCGCGAGCGCGCGTGCCGCGTCGCCATGTTCGAGTGCGCCCAGCGCCTGGTGCCAGCGGATATGGCCGTGCAGGATTCCGGCACGGCCGTAACCAGGAATCCAGTCGTCGACGAGGCGGTCGGCTTCGTCGATCGAGCCGTCCTCGAACATCGCATGCAGCACGGCATGCGCGGCATGGGCATTTTCACGGCGCAGGCCGAAACCGCGCTCGGTGACGCTGCGGCCGCGCGCGACATGGCCGTTCTCGGTCATCGCCCAGCCGTGCAGCGTCAGGAACCACCAGTCCTCGCCGTAATGATGTGCGACGCGCTCGCACAAAGCCTGCCGCGCCTGGTCGTGATCGGCCATGCCGGAGAAGGCGAACAGGCCGAACGCGCCGAGCGGCAGCGACAGCACCACGGCATCGCGCGGCCAGGTGTCGATGTGCTTCAGCGTCGCCGCCAATGCTTCGGGCAGGCGTCCCTCGATCGCGAGCGCCAGCGTCTCGACATGCGAGCGCTCGCGCTCCGTGCCGCGTTTGGCAACGAGCTCGCGCGCCACCGCCGCTTTCCTTCGCGCAAGATCGCCCTGCTGATAGAACGCGTGCAGCCGTCCCCGCGCGATATGGGCGAGTGCAAAGTCGGGATCGGCCGCGATCGCACGCTCCAGCGCCTCCGCCGTGCCGGTCCAGCCCGCCAGCATGAGGTCGACGCCCTCGCGATAGGCGGATGCCGCCGCGTGCGAAGCGGTGGAGAGCGGCAGTCCGTAGCGGTCCTCCTGCGCCATCATCGCCTCCCGCCCTTACGCCGTCCGCGCGCGACGTCCCTCGATCGGATAGGCCGGGTCGTTGTAGCCGGGCGTCGACGGGTGGCCCGGCGTCACCAGGCGGTCGATCAACGCTTCGTCCTCGGCGGTGAAGCGGTAGTCGAGCGCGCGGATATAGTCGTCCCACTGCGCCTCGGTGCGGGGGCCGGCGATGACGGAGGAGACGAAGGCGGAGTTGAGCACCCAGGCGACCGCGAGCTGGCCGGCGGTGATGCCGTTCTTCTCGGCGTGGGTCTTGATCTCCTGCGCGAGCAGAAGCGATTCCGGCCGCCATTCCGTCTGCATCATGCGGGTGTCGTTGCGGCCCGCGCGCGTCTCCTTGTCCGGAGCAGCATCGGGGCGGTATTTGCCGGTGAGCACGCCGCGCGCCAAGGGGCTATAGGGCACGATGCCGAGGCCGTAATAGCCACAGGCCGGAAAGTGCTCGACCTCCGGCATACGGTTCATCGCGTTGTAATAAGGCTGGCTCGCCACCGGCCGGTCGATGCCGAGCCGGTCGCAGATGTTGCAGATCTCGGCGACGCGCCAGGCGCGGTAGTTGGAGACGCCGAAATAGCGCACCTTGCCGGCGCGGATCAAATCGCCCATCGCGCGCACCGTCTCCTCCAGCGGCGTCGCATGGTCTTCCTTGTGCAGATAGTAGATGTCGATGTGGTCGGTGCCGAGCCGCGTCAGGCTGTCGTCCGCGGCCTGCAACACCCAGCGTCGCGACAGGCCGACACGGTTGGGATCGTCGCCCATCGGATTGGCGAGTTTTGTCGCGAGCACCCAGTCGTGGCGGTTGCTGGCAATGGCGCGGCCGACGACCTCCTCGGACGCACCTTTCGAATAGGCATCCGCGGTGTCGATGAAATTGATGCCGGCCTCGTGCGCCTTGGCGATGATGCGCGTTGAGTCCGCTTCATCGGTGGGACCGCCGAACATCATGGTGCCCAAACAGATCGGCGACACTTTGAGGCCGCTGCGGCCGAGTTGGCGGTATTGCATGGGCTATCCTCGATGCTTCTTCTGGGCGCGAGCATAGCCTCCCAATTACGTCATTGCGAGCGCAGCGAAGCAATCCAGCAATGCCGCCGCGGAAAGACTTGGATTGCTTCGCTGCGCTCGCAATGACGGGGTTCGTTGAGCCGCACTGCCTCCACTTCGCCGGGACGACATGAGAGTTTGTCGCGGCCGCGGTGGCAGCCTAACGCTACCCCGGCCCCTTCAAGATCTTGAACACGCCGTTCGCCATCACCACGCAGCGATTGTCCACCGTCACCTCGGTGCTCATGAAAATGAGGCTGCGCGTCGCGCGCACCACGCGGGGGCGGGAGATCAGGATGTCGCCGATCTGGCCGGCCTCGAGGAAATGGGTGTCGAGCTGCACCGTCGCCATGAACTCCTTGCCCGAGACATAGCGGGCAGTCATGCCGCAGGTGCGGTCGGCGAAGGTCATCATGACGCCGCCCTGGACCATGCCGCGACGGTTGTGGTGCTTGTCCTCGGTGCCAAGCGCGAATTCGTAATGGCCGTCGACCTTGCGCTCCCACAAGGGGCCGATCAAATGGATGAAGCCGCTGGTGTCGACGATGGTCCAGCCGTCTGATTTGAGCTTTGCGGCGGTCTTGTCGATCATCTTCCGGCCCATCCTTGCACGCGTATCTCTCCTCGTTTCATCAGATGCGGTCCTGGTGTAGTCAAGCATGATGAGACCGTTCGACGATGCCACCAGACGGAATATCGCAGGTGCCTGCGCGGCGTTCGCGCGGCTGCCCGACGCGGCCGAGCCGTCGCCACTGAAGCGGGCCGCGGTGGTGCTGGCGCTGACTGCGGCGAATGGGGGCGCCGACACCGCGTTCCTGCTCACATTGCGCGCATCACACCTGCGCGCGCATCGCGGCCAGTGGGCGTTGCCGGGCGGGCGCTGCGACCAAGGCGAAACGCCGGTCGAGGCAGCGCTGCGCGAGCTCGACGAGGAGCTCGCGCTCAAGCTGACGACAACCGACGTGCTCGGCCTGCTCGACGACTATCCGACCCGCTCCGGCTATCTGATCACGCCGGTGGTGGTCTGGGCCGCCGACAGCGCCGCGATCCGGCCGAACCCGGATGAGGTCGCCTCGGTCCATCGCATCGGGCTCGCGACGATCGAGCGCGACGACGCCTTCGACTTTATCGCGATCCCCGAAAGCGCGCGCCGCGTGATCCGCTTCCATCATCAGGCGAGCCTGATCCACGCACCGACGGCGGCGCTGATCTATCAGTTCCGCGAGGTGCTGGCGGGGCGGCCGACCCGCGTGACTGAACTGGAACAGCCGGTGTTCGCCTGGAAGTGACGATGGTAAACGGCACGTTAACGTGACGGTTACCGGATGCCTGCTAGGAGGGCATCATGCATCATCACCCGATTCGACACGCCCTGACGCTGGTTCCATTCGCGCTCGTCCTGCTTGCGCCGGCGGCGCCGGCCCAGGATTCCGCCGCGCTGCCGCCAGCCGTCAGGAATGCGATGGCGCAGGCCTCGCCGCAGGCGATCGCGGAATATCGCCGCAAGCTCGCGGAGTATCAGGAGGCGCGCGCCGCCTTCGACGCCGAGGCCGGCGCCTATTGGAGCCAGATCTCGGAGAAGCGGCGTGGCCGCAACGCCAAGCGGCGCAGCGGACAGCAGGTCACGCTCGACGATTACGTGCTGGAGCATCCGCCGCTCTATACGGGGCCGAAGCGGCCGGTGAATCCGCAGCCGGATGAAGCCCCGGAACGTCCACCGCGAAGGCCTATACCCGTGGCCGCCGATTTCCTGCGCGCGGCGCAGGAGCTCTACCAGTTCACGCCGCAGCGCGCGACGAACGAGGTCGAGTTCAAGCGCGCCTATGCGCGCTACGCACTCGCCTCAGGCCTCACGCGCGAGCAGGCGGTGCGGGTCTATGCGTTCGAGACCGGCGGCACCGGCAGTTACGACGTGCAATCGGGAATCGAGCATGGCGGCAAGCGCGCGATCTCGACCGCGATGGGCTACAACCAGTTGCTGACCACCAACAGCGTTGAGCTGCTGGCCGAGCAGGGCCACGAATTCATCCGTGCGCTCGGCGACAAGGTGGCGCAGAGCTCGGGACCGGCACGCAAGACGCTGGAGCACAAGTTCGGCGTGCTGAAGCGCATGGTGGCGCATGCCAAATCGGTGCCCGACACCTGGTCGGAGCACGAGAAGATCGGCGACACCGCGCAGGGCTGGGCCATGCATGCGATGGTGCTCGACATCGACATCGGGCCGATGTTGCAGACCCACAAGCTCTTGACCTCGGTGCTGTTCGCCCGCGCCAAGGGCTACACCCGCCCGCTCACCGCGGCCGAGCTCGAGATGATGAACCTCACCGGCGACGGCACCGGCCTCGATATGGTGACGATGCCGCAGGCCATGCGCGAGCGGGTGCCGACCTCGAACTTCTTCCAGCGCGGCGGCTACGAGCGCAACCCGGTCGCGATCCGCCACAACACGGTGGCGAAGCTGCTCGCGGTGACGGATTCGCGGATGGACTCGAACAGCAACAATGCCGGCGCGAGGGAATTGGCTGCGGCGTTTTAGCGAGGGATCTGGCGTCGGCGCTTTAAAAGGTGTCGTCCCGGCCTAGTGCGCAATTGCGCACGGGGGGCCGGGACCCATAACCCCAGGGAGCAGTTTGGCGATGATTAGTCGTTCAGTACTGCCACCTTGCGCAAGCCGGTAGATCACGCGGTATGGGTCCCGGCCTTCGCCGGGACGACATTGAGTATGTGGCGTGCCCCGCCCATCCCCTACTGATCCGACCCGAACTTGAACTTGCCGTCGCCTTCGAGATACGGGCCGCTGCGCATGTAGAGCTGGCCGTTATGGCCAATGAAGAACAGCGTGCCGCGCGGCACCTTCTTGGCGCCCTTCAGCAGTTCGCCGGCATTGCTGGTGCCCATCTTGTAAGAGAAGGTCTTGCCGTCCTTGTCATAGGCGTAGCCCATGTCGGGCTTGAGCTCCCACGGCGTCGCCGCGGTCTGCGCCAGTGCGGGCGCCGCGAACGCGCCCAGCACCGCTACAAGTGCAAATGTCTTTGTTGAAAATGCCATCATCCATCCTCCCCGCCATTGGGGTGCCCGGCTTGAACAAATCACGAACGGCGTATCCCGGTCAATTTGCGAAAGCGCCGCAGCGCATCACGTCTTGTCCAGCAGTTTGTGATTTTCCCTTCGCCCCCTCGCGACTATGTTCCGCTTTCCGTCTAGAACGCAATTCGACAAAAATATTGGTGGGGATGATTCGGATGAACCTTGTCATTAAAGCTTGCTGGGCCGCCGGCCTGTTGCTGACGGTGCTCGCGCCGGCCGCCCGGGCCGATGATTACCAGCTCAGCCACAACCAGCGGATTTCGTGCAGCCGCGGCCTGGCCCCGGGCAAGCTGAACACCGCGACCTGCAAGTCCTACACCTACCTGTTCAATACCAAGACCTCGGAATATTTCCGCTGCCAGGTCTCGCTGGCGCTGACCCGCGACAACAAGGAAGTCATCAACGTCCAGACCGATGGCGGCTGCACCAAGAAGCCGCGCATCTTCGAGACCGACGGTCATTACGATTTCGACGCCACCGAGACCGAGCCGCCGAACACCAACTCGTTCTTCGGCCCCGGCGGCTACTCGGTCTGGGCCGCCGACGTCACCGTGCAGAAGGTCCGCGGCTGCATCATCATCTCCTCCGGGCTGGGCTCCGACATCTCCAAGTGTCTGGACATGACCTTCCAGTGACGGCTTGCCAGTGACGGTGCGCTCCCTCCCCCGCCTGCGGGGGAGGGTTGGGGAGAGGGTGCATCCGCAACGGGACAATCCCCTGGAGGAGAAAGCCCCCACCCGCGCCTTCGGCGCGACCTCTCCCGCAAGCGGAGAGGTGACCGAGCCTGCCGCGCGCCTGAGTGCGCTCTCATTTGAGCCCRCTCATTATCCGCCTGCGCCACCTCGCCGCACCCGCCAGTTCCCCAAAAGTCGAGGCGGAACGGCCGTTTACCGCAGTCCTGTTTTGTCTTTTGGATGGGTTGACCCGCTCTCCTCATCCGGCCAATTTCCCCGCCGGTTTGGGGAGTACGAAAATCATGAAACGGACGATTATCGGCGCGGCCGCGGCTCTTGCTCTGGCGGCGTCGGCGCCTTGCGCGCATGCGCAATCCTTCATCAACGTGCTGACCGGCGGCACCTCCGGCGTCTACTATCCGCTCGGGGTCGCGATCGGGAAAATCTACGGCGACAAGATTCCGAACGTGAAGACGCAGGTGCAGGCCACCAAGGCGTCGGTCGAGAACCTGATCCTGCTCCAGCAGGGCCGCGGCGAGCTGGCGTTCACGCTGGGTGACTCGCTGAAAGCGGCCTGGGAGGGCGAGGAGGAGGCGGGCTTCAAGACCAAGCTCGACAAGCTCAGGACCATTGGCGCGATCTATCCGAACTACATCCAGATCGTCGCCACCGCCGAGTCCGGCATCAAGACGCTGGCGGACCTCAAGGGCAAGAGCCTCTCGGTCGGCGCGCCCAAGTCAGGCACGGAGCTCAATTCGCGCGCGATCCTTTCCGCCGCCGGCATGACCTATAAGGATCTCGGCAAGGTCGAATATCTGCCGTTCGCCGAATCCGTCGACCTCATGAAGAACCGCCAGTTGGGGGCGACGCTGCAATCGGCCGGCCTCGGCGTCGCCTCGCTGAAGGATCTCTCGACCTCGAGCCCGATCACCGTGGTCTCGGTGCCGAAGGAGACCGTCGACAAGATCGGCCCGCCCTTCATCGCCGCGATCATTCCGGCCAACACCTATACCGGCCAGGACAAGGACGTGCCGACCGCGGCCGTGGTCAACTATCTCGTGACCAGCTCGGCGGTGTCCGACGATCTCGCCTACCAGATGACCAAGCTGATCTACGAGTCGCTGCCGGAATTGCAGAATGCCCATGCGGCGGGCAAGGAGATCAAGCTCGAGACGGCCGCCACCGGCAGCCCGGTTCCGCTGCATCCCGGCGCGATCCGCTATTACAAGGAAAAAGGGCTGATCAAGTAATACAGGTGTCATGGCCGGGCTTGACCCGGCCATCCATCCTCCAAGAGTCATCTTTTGATGGATGCCCGGGTCAAGCCCGGGCATGACGATTTCAGGGCGCGGGGAAACGAATATGTTGCAGGCAGAGGGCACCGAAGCGCCCATCAAGGTCGAGTTCGACAATTTCGAGCACGGCTTTCCGGAAGGTTTTGGCCCGGGCTGGTGGGGCCATCTCGCCTACTGGATCGGCATCGCGTTTGCCACCTTCCAGCTCTATGTCGCGGCCTTCAACTATCTGCCGAGCCAGGTGGTGCGCGGCGTCCATGTCGGCTTCCTCATCCTCCTCACCTTCGGCCTGATCGGCAATTTCACCGCCAAAAGCGATGTCGGCCGGGCGCTCGGCTGGCTGATCGGCGGCGCCGGCTTCCTGTGCGGGCTCTATCAATGGATCTTCTACGCCGACCTGATCGCGCGCGACGGCGATCCGACGCGGCTCGATCTCGTGGTCGGCACGCTGCTCGCGGTGCTGATCTTCGAGGGCACGCGGCGGCTGATGGGCGCGGCGCTGCCGCTGATGTGCGGGGCCTGCCTCGTCTACTGGTTCTTCGGGCAATACCTGCCGTCGCCGCTCAACCATCGCGGCTATGATTTCGACCAGATCGTCACGCATCTGTCCTTCGGCACCGAAGGTTTTTACGGCGTGCCGATCTACGTGTCCGCGACCTACATCTTCCTGTTCATCCTGTTCGGCTCGTTCCTGGAGCGCGCCGGCATGATCCAGCTCTTCACCGACGTATCTCTTGGGTTGTTCGGCAGGACCCGCGGCGGTCCGGCCAAGGTCGCGGTGTTCGCCTCGGGCATGATGGGCACGATCTCCGGCTCCGGCGTCGCCAATGTCGTCACCGTCGGCCAGTTCACGATTCCCCTGATGATCAGGTTCGGCTATCGCCGCGCGTTCGCCGCCGGCGTCGAGGCGACGGCCTCGATGGGCGGACAGATCATGCCGCCGGTGATGGGCGCCGTCGCCTTCATCATGGCGGAGACGCTCGGCGTCCAGTACTCGGAGATCGTGAAAGCGGCGGCGATCCCCGCCATCCTCTATTTCGCCTCCGCCTTCTGGATGGTGCATCTGGAAGCCGGCAAGCATGGCCTCGTCGGCATGAAGCGCTCGGAGATCCCGAGCGCCTGGAAGGCGCTGGTGACGCGCTGGTACCTCGTGCTGCCGCTGGCGGCACTGGTCTACATGCTGTTCGAAGGTTTTACGCCGCTCTATGCCGGCAGCATGGGCCTCGCGCTGACGGTGACGCTGATCCTCGGCGCCAGCATCACGGCTGGCGCCTCCTCCATGGCCATCCGCTACATCTTCTGGATCGGGCTCGCGCTCGTCGTTGCCGCGCTGTCGCGCGACGGCTTGCAGATCGTGCCGGTCGCGAGCGTCGTGGTCGGCCTGATCGTGATCACCGCTTTCATTCGCGGCGGCCCCGCGGCGTTGCGGGCCTGCCGCGACGCGCTGGCCGAGAGCGCGAAATCCGCCATCACCGTCGGCATGGCCTGCGCCATCGTCGGCGTCATCATCGGCATGATGTCGCAGACCGGCGTCGGCACCATCTTCGGCGGCTGGGTGATCGGGCTCGGCGAGAAGAGCCTGTTCCTGGCGCTGATCATGACCATGCTGCTGTCGATCCTGCTCGGCACCGGCATCCCGACCATCCCGACCTACATCATCACCGCCGCGCTCGCCGCACCCGCGCTGGCAAAGCTCGGCGTGCCGCTGATCGCGAGCCACATGTTCGCGTTCTATTACGGCATCATGGCCGATCTCTCGCCGCCGGTGGCGCTCGCCGCACTTGCCGCGGCGCCGATCGCGAAAGAGAACCCGGACAAGATCGGCTGGGAGGCGATGCGCATCGCGCTTGCCGGCTATGTCATCCCTTTCATCTTCGTCTATTCGCCGGCGCTGATGCTGCAGGCCGGCGATCCGATGGCGGCCAAGCTCGGCTTTTACGGCGCGGTGGCGCTGGCGAGCTTCAAGGCGCTGGTGGCGATCGGCCTGTTCGGCATGGTCGCGATCGGCTTCCTGTTCACGCGGCTGACGCTGCTCGAGCGCGTGGTCGCGCTCGGCGCGGCGCTCTGCCTGCTCGGCGACTTCCCGTTCAGCGACACTGCGGGCTTTACCCTCTCCGCGGCCCTCGTGCTGTGGCAGTGGCGGCAGCGCCCGCCGGCCACGGTCGAGGCGGTGTGAGCCTCTGCCTCGCAACAGCGGGCGGCGTGAAGGCGCTGGCGCTTTCCGCCTTCACGCTGGTGTGGACGCACTCGATCGAGAAGGTCGACTGGCAGGAGGACTGGCGCGTCACGCCGGCCGGCCTCCAGCTGGTGCAGGCGCGCGTCAAGGGCACCGGCGCCGGCATGGAGCCGCCGCCGGAGGCGCGGCTCGTTGATGGCTGGTTTCAATGGCAGCCGAAACGTGCGCCGATGCGGGAGGTCGTGCTCGGCAATTCCGGCGCGGCCGGGGAATGGCGACTCTGCCATGACGGCGTGTGCCGGACGTTGTCGGAGATTGTCGGGCATCCCATAGGTGCTAACGTTACAAAAATGAGCGTCTGCAAAGATCCGTAGCCCGGATGAGCGAAGCGATATCCGGGAACGGCGCCCCCGGATATCGCTTCGCTCATCCGGGCTACAAAGAACAACAACGGGAGACACGTGATGGATCGGCTCAAGGGCAAGGTTGCGATGGTGGTGGGGGCCGGCTCGATCGGGCCCGGCTGGGGCAACGGCAAGGCCACCGCGGTGACCTTTGCGCGCGAGGGTGCGCAGGTATTCTGCATCGACCGCAACGGCACTGCTGCCGAGGAGACCGCGAAGATCATCAAGGACGAAGGTGGCAAGGCGACCGCGTTCACCGCAGACGTGTCGCGGGCAGCCGAGATCGAGGCGATGGTCGCGGCGTGCCTGAAGGCCTACGGCCGTATCGACGTGCTCGACAACAATGTCGGCATCGCCGAGATGGGCAGCGTGGTCGATGTGACCGAGGAGAGCTGGGACCGCGTCTTCAGCGTCAATCTCAAGAGCGCCTATTTCGCCATGAAGCACGTCATTCCCGTGATGATGAAGCAGGGCGGCGGCTCGATCATCAACATCTCCTCGATCGCCTCGATCCGCCACATGGGCATCTCCTACGTCACCTACGGCAGCTCGAAGGCCGCAATGAACCAGATGACCCGCACCACGGCGATCGAGTTCGCGCGCCACCATGTGCGCGTGAATGCGATCCTGCCCGGCCTGATGAAGACGCCGATGGTGGAGCACTCGGCAGGGTTGGCGGCAAGCTACGCCAAGGGCGACGTCGAAGCGATGTGGCGCGCCCGCGACGCCCAGGTGCCGATGGGCCACATGGGCGACGCCTTCGACGTCGCCAACGCCGCGCTGTTCCTGGCATCGGACGAGTCGAAATATGTGACGGGGATCGAGCTCGTGGTGGACGGCGGGATCACGTGCAAGGCGGGGGCGTAGCTCCAATCTCCGCCGTTGTCCCGGACAAGCGCGCCTCAAGCGCGCGCAGATCCGGGACCCATAACCACAGGACGGTGGAATAGGCACGCTGATTGCTCCAGCGTGCTTCAACAACTGGCTTTCGGGGTAATGGGTCCTGGCTTTCGCCAGGACGACATTACTGCGCCAGCGCCAGAATCCCGCCGGCGAAGGTGTGCCAGGCCGCGGTCTCGCTGATCGGCCAGTTCAACACCTTCACCGCCAGCAGCGCGAGCGTGCCGTAGATGTAGACCGGATGCACGCGGCCTTCGATGCGGAAGTCGCGCACCATGGCGACGACGAGCAGCAGCGAGGCGACCACCGCCGGCGCGATGGTCACAGGCACCGGCGGCGGGCCCGGCGGTCCGGGAGGGGCGAGGAAGGTGAGAAACCAGCGCGCGATCGCGGCGTCGAGGATCGAGACCGCGGCGAGCAGCATCAGGCGCTTGTGAACTTCGGGCTTCCGCGTGTTCATGATCGCGAGCACGAACGCGCCTGCGAAGAACGCGATCCCGCTCATCGGCACGATCGAGAACGCGATGCCGGCCTCTTTCTGCCCGAGCGCGGCGGAATGCTGCATCACATGCACGGAAGCGAGGAAGCCGAAGATCGTCATCGCGGTCGCAAGCGACACGCCGGCGATGCCGAGCGAGCGGTGATTGACCACGCGGCCGGAGGCGGCGAGCCAGGTCTGGAGCACGAAATAGAGCGTCCAGGTAAAGAACAAGAGTCCGTGAAAATGGATCACCGGACTTGCGGAGAATGTCCGGTTGGCAAGCGGCACCCAATAGGTCGGTGCGAAGCCGAGAAAAGCGGTGGCCGCGCAGGCCAGCGCCATGTGCAGATAAAAATATCGTGCAGGCGCCGCATCACGCGCGCGTACACGACGGTCGTCGATCAGGGTCGTCATCTGGAGTGAGTCTACGACGACGGCGTTGGGTTCAACGCCAGCCGTTCACCCTCCAGTGTCGTCCCGGCGAAGGCCGGGACCCATAACCACAGGCGTGTGTTTGGCGAAGAC